>JBELHJ010000028.1:0-30291 GCA_042091495.1 Bacteroidota bacterium | reverse complement strand
CTACTTCTTTTAAATTGTTTTTAAAAAGTGTACTTCCACTAGATACAATATCAACAATAGCATCAGCTAGTCCAATATTTGGTGCAATCTCCACAGAACCATTGATCACATGAATTCCAGCATTTATCTTCTTATCCGATAAGTATTTTTTTACCGTATTGGGATAAGAGGTAGCAATTTCTTTTTCCTCAAGATTTTTAATTGAATTGTATTTACTGGATTTTGGGATAGCTAAGGATACTCTACATTTAGAAAAACCTAATTTTTCTGCAATTGTAATTCCTTCTCCTTTTTCATACAATACATTCTCTCCAATTATAGCTACGTCTACAACACCATCTTTTAAGTATTGTGGGATATCACCATTTCTGAGATAAAAAACCTCTACTGGAAAGTTTCTTGAAACTGCTTTTAATTGATCTTTTCCATTATCAATAGAAATCCCTATATCTTTTAGGAGTTTCATAGATTCATCGTTTAAACGACCTGATTTTTGAACTGCAATCTTTAAAGTACTCATATAAATATCGTTAAAAAAAAACCCGTTTGATTGCTCAAACGGGTTCTAAATTATATATAATTACGGTTAATACATCTTTAGCTCGCCTGAGTGCAAGTATCTATAAAATGATGGTGATGTATTTGCGTAATGTTCATTTTGTTCTAATTGTTAAGCAATATTCTGAAAAAATATATATAATTCCTAATCGTTTAAATGTTTTTTTATTGGTTACCTAAAATTATTGGTAATCCATTTTTGCCAGATCCAACAACAATAACCTTGGAATTAGCTGATTGAGATAATTTAATAGTAGCTTCAATGCCTTTATCTTTTAGAATTTGGTCATTAAGAGAGGCACTAAGTATTCTATTCGCGTCTGCTTTACCTTTCGCTTCAATACGTTGTTTTTCTGCCTCTTTATTAGCCGTTACTAACCTAAATTCATATTCTAAAGATTCTTGTTCTTGTTTAAGCTTTCTTTCAATAGCTTCTTTAATTGTTGCAGGAAGTTTTACATCTTCAACTAATACACGTTTTACATTTAAATATTGACCATCTAATTCACGTCTAACTTCCTCTAGTATTTCTTTTTCAATCACATCACGTTTGCTTGAATAAAGTTGCTCTGGTGTATAGCGCCCAACTACACTTCTAGCTGCAGCATTGATTGCAGGATCTAAAAGTTCAATAACATAATCCTCACCTTTTGTTTTAATAAGACTACCCAAGTTATCAAACTCTGGCTCATACCAAATAGTTCCATTTACTCTGACTTCTAAACCATTAACGGATAATACATTCATCTCGTCTGAGATCGATTGCTGTCTTACTTTGTGAATCAACATTTTATTCCAAGGCGCAACAATTTGAAAACCTTCGCCATAGGTTCTATCTGTTCTAATACCATCACCAAAACGTTCAAATAATACGCCGCCTTCACCAGGTCCTATGGTTACAGCTGATTTAGAAATTAAAATAAAAGAAAATACAATGATTAAAATAATAGGTAATCCAAGTTTAGGTAGTTTTTCCATGTTTAAAGTTTTATTTATTAAAATTCTCCGAAGTATTTATTGATAAACCATTCTAAAGAGAGACTAAAAATAATTATAAATAGCAAATAGTTTAGTTCAATTAACGGTTTTTTTGATATTTGTTCTGTTTGTAATGGTAAATAATTATTAGTTTCTTTTAAAATTTTTAATAAACTATCACTTGTTTTTGTTGTGAAAACTTGATCATTATTTTTTAATAAATTTTTCATGCTCTCGAAGTTAGATGTCAAATATTTATTTTCTGCATTATAAGATGAGATTACAAAAGATCCTTCATGGAAGTGACTATTTATTGGATCATATATTTTATAAGTGTATTTACCTGGATTTAAATTGGCAGCATCATACTCATAATAATTATCAGTTTTTTTTAAAGTGGCAGTATTAATGTAATCATTATCAATATGTTTTGTTGTAATTTTTAATTCATTTTTCAAACTGGGTTGAAAATTTTTATCGTAATAGGTAACCCTAATTTTATCATTTGACAAGTGTCTAATTTCACTATTGTGTATGACATCAAAATGTGATTTTTTGAGGTTGGCAAAAAATAAATATTGAATTAGAGTGTGGCACAAGTAGTCAAATTCTTGAAATGAATTTTTATTTTGATAGAATTGAACACGCCACTTCCAAAAATTTTCACCATTAATAACTACTACTCTCTCAGAATTAGTTTCTAATAATTTTATTACTGGATTTTTATTTTCACTTGTTTGAGTATAGAATAACGTATTATCGTCAATAATATTTGAAGAGTTAATCGTTGCAGGAGATTCTAACAATGGTAGAGTGTTAACAACAATGGAATCTAATTTAAAAGATTTGAAATTTGTATTTAATTTTAGAATTCCTGAAGATTGTTCATTAATATCTACAAGTGAGAAATTATAATCCTCTTGAAATTGATTTAACAGCTTAAAATCTGTGTGATTTCCGCTAATTACACAATAACTTAAACTTTTGGCTTTAATAAAATTTAATATTTCTGAATAGGATTCATTTGGTTGATACAGTACTAATATATCTGTATCATTGATATTTATACTTTTATCCGGGTTTATAACCCTTACATTTAAATTTTTATAATGATTTAAAGCTCTACTTAACGCACCTATATCTGGGTGAGATAAAGAAGATACAATTGAGACATTTATGGAATTGTCTAATACTGTTAATGAAAACTCTTTAGTATTGTTTATCAAGTTTTTTTCCTTTAGACTTGAAGCGACAGTTATTTTAAAAAAATTTTCACCTAATTTACCACTAGGAATTGTACATCTTATAATCTTACCACGCTCTTTTGAATGAAATTTTAAAGATTTTGAAATAATTTTATCTTGACCACTACTTATCTCTATAGATGCCATATAATTCTGATTGAAATTAGAATTCAATAGGATTTCCAATGGGATATTTGAATTTGGAGTACTGAACTTATTGTGATTAATTTGCTTTAATTCTAAATCAAAATATTTTGTGGTATCGCCAACAACTATTGGATATAAATCAAAAGATTTATTGTGAATAGCAAAGTTTTTATTAGAATTTGTCAAGTTACCGTCGGAAACCACTACCACCGGAATATTTTTATGTCTTCCAAATTCAGGTATATTATCTAAAGCCAACTCTAAGTTTGACTCTTGATCTGAATAATCTAAAGAGTCTAAAACTTCTAGATTATCACCAAATTGATAAAACTTTAGATAATATTTATCTGAAATTACATTTGAATTTGAAAATTGGTTTTTTAATTTTTCAATTTCTGATACTAAATTTCTATTCTTAATAGATTGAGAATTATCTAATAGTATATAAAGAGGTGATTTTTCTTTTTTATAATTTTTTGACTCGTAATAAAGATCAAGAAATAGTAATAAAATAGCAGTAATACTGATGGTTTTAAGTGTAATTAAAATGTATTTAGTGACATTATTACTAATTTTTGAGGCTTTATAATATTGAAACAGCGCTACAATGAGCGCTGTTATTATTGATATTGTTAAATATGTTATAAAATTAATTGACATATTAAGTCAGCATTCCGCCATCAACATTAATTGTTTGTCCAGTCACATATGCGGACATATCACTTCCTAAGAATACACAAGCATTTGCAACATCTTCAGGGGTACCACCTCTTTTTAATGGAATACCAGCACGCCATTCTTTTATGGTATCTTCATTGAGTTTAGCAGTCATTTCTGTTTCAATAAAACCTGGCGCTATGACGTTGCTTCTAATGTTTCTAGAACCAAGTTCTAAAGCAACCGATTTTGAAAATCCTATAATTCCAGCTTTTGAGGCAGCATAATTAGTTTGACCAGCATTTCCCTTTACCCCAACAACAGAACTCATATTAATAATTGAACCCTTTCTTTGTTTTAACATAGTTCGCTGTACAGCTTTAGTCATATTGAAAACTGATTTAAGGTTTACTTCAATGACTTTATCAAAATCCTCTTCACTAATTCGCATTAGTAAATTGTCTTTAGTAATGCCTGCATTATTAATCAATACATCAATACTTCCAAATTCTTTAACTACGTCCTCTGCTAACTTTTGAGCTTCATCAAAACTGGCAGCATTACTTTGATAGCCTTTAGCCTTAATTCCTAATCCATTTAATTCATTCTCTAATGTTTTAGCTGCTTCAAAAGATGAGCTAAACGTAAAAGCTACATTAGCACCTTGAGATGCATAAATTAATGCAATACCACGTCCAATACCTCTACTAGCACCTGTGATAATTGCAGTTTTTCCTTGTAATAATTTCATCAATTTTAATCGTTAAAAAAATTAATTAATACTATATCAAATATAGAATAATGAAGTTTATAAAATCTAATAATAATTAAAAAATCCATTATCAAAAAAACTAATAATGGATTTATATTTAAAAGTAATTTTTTAATTATTGAGCTAGTACTTCCGCTACTTTTATACCAATTTCTGCAGGTGAATCAACCACATGAATACCACATTCACGCATGATTCTTTTCTTAGCTTGTGCTGTATCATCACTTCCTCCAACGATAGCACCTGCATGTCCCATTGTTCTACCTGCTGGTGCAGTTTCTCCAGCAATAAAACCAACTACAGGCTTATTGCTTCCACTGGATTTATACCAATTTGCGGCATCAGCTTCTAATTGTCCTCCAATTTCACCAATCATAACTACACACTCTGTTTCATTATCGTTAATAAGTAATTCAACAGCATCTTTGGTTGTAGTTCCAATAATTGGATCTCCTCCTATACCAATAGCTGTAGTAATTCCTAGGCCTTGCTTCACAACTTGATCAGCAGTTTCATAGGTTAACGTTCCTGACTTAGAAACTATACCTACATTACCTTTTTTGAACACAAAACCAGGCATAATTCCAACTTTAGCTTCTTCAGGAGTTATAACACCGGGACAATTTGGACCTATTAAACGACAAGCTTTATTTTTGATATAATCAAAAGCTTTAATCATATCAGCTACAGGAATACCTTCGGTAATTGTAATGATTACCTCAATTCCAGCGTCTGCTGCTTCCATTATGGCATCTGCTGCAAAAGCTGGTGGTACAAAAATTATAGTAGTGTCAGCTTGAACTTTGTCAACAGCTTCTTGAACTGTATTGAAAACAGGCTTATCAAGATGTGTTTGACCACCTTTTCCAGGAGTAACTCCGCCAACTACATTAGTACCGTATTCAATCATTTGACTGGCGTGAAATGTTCCTTCACTTCCAGTAAATCCTTGGACTATTATTTTAGAATCTTTATTTACAAGAACACTCATTAAATTTATTTTTATTTAAAAAACTTCACAAAAATAAAGTTTTATATGAAGTATTTATACTTTTTAAAGTTTAATTTCAATTAAATTATTTGGTGAATTTTTTAATTTTTTCAAAGAGTTCTGGGAGCCGTTTTATCATAGCCATTTCTTTGTATGCTGTTCTGACTTCTGATACAGGAACACCGTAATATGTAGTATGCCCTTTTAATGATTTACTAACACCAGATTTAGCAAGTAAAATTGCAGATTCTCCAATAGTTACGCCACTTGAAATACCAACTTGCCCCCAAATGGTTACATTATTTTCTATCACTACACATCCAGCAACTGCTGTTTGAGATGCAATTAAACAACACTCACCTATAAAAGTATCATGGCCAATTTGAATTAAATTATCCAATTTTGAACCTTTTCCAATGGTAGTATCACCAGTTACACCTCTATCTATCGTTGTACTAGAACCTATATGAACATCATCTTCAATAATTACGCGACCCGCAGAGAGTAATTGATCATAACCCGTTTCACGTTTTTTGTAATAAAATGCTTCGCCACCAATAACAGTTCCAGAATTAATGATTACGTTATCTCCAATAATAGTATTGTCATAGATACTAACATTTGAATGAATTATACAATTTTCACCAATGGTAACATTATTCCCTATAAAACAATTTGGTTGTATGATTGAGCTAGCACCAATTTTGGATGAATTAGAAATCTGATTATTAGATGATTTAAACGAATTAAAATGGTTGGTTATTTTATTAAAATCTCTAAATGGATCATCACTAACTAATAAAGCTTTACCTTCTGGACAATCAACTATTTTATTAATAAGAATGACAGAGGCTTTTGAATTTAAAGCTTTATCATAATACTTAGGATGATCTACAAATACGATATCTCCTTTTTCAACGACGTGAATTTCGTTAATCCCAGTAATGGGAAAATTCTTAGGGCCAATAAACTTTGAATTTATTAGTACAGCTATATCAAAAAGATAATATGTTTTAGGGAATTTCATTAAGAAGAGAAGTTACTCTTTAACACGTTCTTTATAAGTCCCTTTTTCAGTTTCAATTTTTATTTTGTCTCCTTCGTTGATAAAAAGAGGAACATTTACTTTAGCACCTGTTTCAACCGTAGCTGGTTTAGTTGCATTTGTTGCTGTATTTCCTTTAACACCAGGTTCTGTATGAGTAACTTCAAGTATTACACTGGCTGGCATTTCAACAGATAAAGGGCTATTATCTTCACTGTTTATTAAGACAGTTACTACTTCACCTTCTTTAAGCAAATCTGGGCTGTCAAGTGATACCTTTTGTAATTCAATCTGGTTATAATCAACAGTATTCATAAAATGAAAAATATCCCCATCATTGTACAAAAATTGAAATTTATGAGTTTCAACTCTGACATCTTCTATTTTATGACCTGCAGAAAATGTATTATCTATGACTTTGCCTGTCGTAACACTTTTTAATTTCGTTCTTACAAATGCAGGTCCTTTGCCAGGTTTTACATGGAGAAATTCGACGATTTTGTATATATCATGATTGTATCTTATACACAATCCATTTCTAATATCAGATGTACTAGCCATAATATGAATTAATTTGATTTTAAATAACCTCTCATGATTCCTCGATGAGAGTTTTTTATAAACTGAAGAATTTCGTCACGCTCTGGTGTTGCTTCCATCTCAGCCTCTATGATATCACAAGCTTGAGAATTATTATAATTTTTTTGATATAAAATTCTATAAATATCTTGTATTTCTCTAATCTTTTCAGAAGTGAACCCTCTTCTTCTCAAGCCAACAGAATTTATTCCGACATAAGATAGTGGTTCTCTTGCACTTTTAACATAAGGAGGCACATCTTTTCTAACTAAAGAACCTCCAGTAACAAATGCATGATTTCCAATTTTACAAAATTGATGAACTGCAGTCATGCCAGCTAAAACAACATAATCACCAACGGTTATGTGACCTGCTAATGTGCTGTTGTTTGAAAAAATACAATTTTTACCAACTTCGCAATCATGAGCAATATGACAATAAGCCATAATTAAACAATTGTCACCTACTACAGTTTTCATTTTGTCTGTAGTTCCTCTGTTGATAGTTACACATTCTCTAATAGTAACATTGTTTCCAATCTCAACAGTGGTATCTTCGTCATTATATTTTAAATCTTGAGGGACAGCAGATATTACAGCTCCTGGAAAAATATTACAATTTTTACCTATTCTTGCTCCTTCCATAATAGTTACATTACTACCAATCCAAGTACCTTCACCTATTACAACATTATTGTGTATAGTTGTAAAAGGTTCTATAACTACATTTTTTGCGATTTTTGCTCCAGGATGAACGTATGCTAGTGGTTGATTCATAGTTATTTTACTTTTGAAATTTGTGCCATAAGTTCTGCTTCAGCACATAATACACCATTTGCATAAGCATAACCTTGCATATGACATATACCTCTTCTAATAGGAGTTATAAGAGAACATTTAAAAATTAGAGTATCACCTGGTGAAACTTTTTGCTTGAATTTGACTTTATCAATTTTCATGAAAAAAGTCAGGTAGTTTTCTGGGTCTGGAACCGTGCTAAGAACAAGGATACCTCCTGTCTGAGCCATAGCCTCAACTATAATTACACCAGGCATTACAGGAGCTCCAGGAAAATGGCCAATAAAAAATGTTTCATTCATTGTAACATTTTTCATTCCAACAACATGCGAATCTGAAAGTTCATAAACTTTGTCTAAAAACAAAAATGGAGGTCTATGTGGCAGCATAGCCATAATTTGATTAACATCCATTAAAGGCTTTGAGTTAAGATCTATTTCAGGAACATTATTGCGTCTTTCATTTTTAATAATTTTTGAAATTTTCTTTGCAAACTGTGTATTAACAAAATGTCCCGGTTTGTTAGCGATAACTTTACCTCTTAATCTAGTACCAACTAGTGATAAATCACCAATGACATCAAGAAGCTTATGTCGAGCTGCTTCGTTTGGATGATGTAAGGTTAAATTATCTAGAATACCATTAGGTTTAACAGAAATTTCATCTTTTTCAAAAGCCACTTTTAACTTATCCATAGTTTCTTTTGATAATTTTTTATCAACATAAACTATTGCATTATTCAAATCACCTCCTTTAATAAGACCATGTTCTAACAACATTTCCAATTCATGAAGAAAACTAAAGGTTCTTGAATTTGATATTTCTGATTTAAAATCTTTTAAATCATTTAAAGTTGCATTCTGTGTACCAAGAACTTTGGTTCCAAAATCAACCATAGTTGTAATTTGGTACTTATCAGCTGGCATGAGGATAATTTCACTTCCAGTTTCTTCGTCTGTGTAAGACAACACTTCTTTGACTACAAATTCCTCTCTAAATTCATCTTGTTCCTGGATACCTGCAGATTCCAAAGACTCTACGAAATATTTTGATGAACCATCCATTATAGGTGGTTCAGAGCCATTAAGCTCAATAATAACATTATCTATATCTAACCCAATTAAAGCAGCTAAAACATGTTCACAAGTTTGAATGACAACACCATTTTTTTCAAGCATTGTTCCCCTCTGCGTATTAGTTACATAATTAGCATCTGCTTCAATTGATGGTTCTCCCTCGAGATCTACTCTTTTAAAAAGAAAACCTTTGTTAACAGCAGCAGGTTTAAAGGTTAAAACAACTTCTTTTCCGGTATGAAGCCCAACTCCAGTGAGTGAGACAGGATTGACAATTGATTTTTGCTTAGTTTCAGTTTTAATTATTGCCATCTATATATTTTTCGATATCATTAATTTTCTTAACAATTTTAGGTAAATTTTTAAAGTGAACGTAGGACTTATTGTAATCTCCATAGCCTATAGCTGGTGAGCCTTGAATTACTTCATTATCTTTTATACTTCTACCTATACCAGATTGAGCTTGAACTTTAACATTGTTACCAATAGTAATGTGTCCAACAATACCAACTTGTCCTCCAATCTGACAATTTTTACCAATTTTTGTGGACCCAGCTATGCCTGTTTGAGCAGCAATAACTGTATTTTCACCTACATCCACATTATGTGCTATTTGAATTTGATTATCAAGCTTTACGCCCTTTCTGATAATTGTTGAACCAAGTGTAGCCCTATCTATAGTTGTCCCAGCACCTATATCAACATGATCTTCAATAATTACATTACCAATCTGAGGTATTTTTGAGTACTCACCATTTTCATTTGGAGCAAACCCAAAGCCATCAGCACCAACAATTGCACCAGAGTTTATAAAACAATTGCTACCCACAATTGTTTCAGAGTATATTTTAACTCCTGAGAAGATCACTGTATTGTCTCCAATAGTGGTGTTGTCTCCTATGAAGGTATTGGGATAGATTTTTACATTATTTCCAATTTTTACGTGTTTCCCAATATATGTGAAAGCTCCTATATAACAATCAGAACCGTATGAAGAACTTTCGTGGACTGAAATAGGAGATTCAATTCCGGTGATACTCAATTTATATTGATTGTAATACTCTAAAAGTTTTGAAAATGATTTGTAAGAATCGTCCACTCTTATTAAAGTAGATTTAATTTCACTTTCGGGAGTAAAGTCTTTATTGACTATTACTATTGAAGCATTAGTTGTGTATATAAAAGGTGTATACTTTGGATTGGATAAAAAACTTAATGTGCCTTTTTTACCTTCTTCAATTTTTGAGAGGTTCGTCACTTCTACGTTAGAATCTCCATCGACTTCACCTTCAAGAATTGATGCTATTTTTTCTGCTGTGAATTTCATTAATGGCAAAAATAGAAAAAATGTGTTATAAACTACCTTTTGGGTAACATATAAAATGTTTAACAACTGGCTTATTATTTACCATTGAGTTAAACTGATCTGATGATGAACCTAAATCTTTAACTTTCCCATTTTTGTGTAGTATATTGATTTTTTGTTTTTTAAGTTGATATATTTGATTAGAAATATTTCCTTTAAAGACAAAATAAGAAGCCTCTTCATCAGATAAATTATTTTTTAAACATAATGATTTAAGCTTATCATTAAACGATTCGTCATCTATTGGGTCGTTTTTGATTTTAATTTTAAGTAAATCTCTGTTGATTATCATTTTACTTAATCTGCTTAAAACAAAATCTTCATGGTCAACCCATAATTTCATTGCAGAAACAACATCATAATCATCTAATAATGAAAAGTTTTTCAAAACCATTTTATTAAAATTATTAGCTCCAATTTCATTGTAAAGAAAAAAGCTTAAAGGTTTTGAACAATTAACTTCTATATTTTGACTAGCTAGAAACTTTGCTCTTTTAAATACTTTAATCAGTAATTCTTCAGCTACTAAACTTGTTTTATGAAGGTATACTTGCCAATACATTAACCTTCTAGCCATTAAAAACTTCTCAACGCTATAGATGCCCTTCTCTTCAACAACAAGTCTGTTTTCTACAACATTTAACATGGTAATGAGCCGTTCACTATTAACATTACCTTCTGCAACTCCAGTATAAAAACTATCACGTTTTAAATAGTCTGCCCTATCCATATCAAATTGACCTGATATGAGTTGACATAAAAAAGGTCTGTGATAATCTCCTTTAAAAATTTGAATTGCTAAATCAAATTGATTATTAAATTTTTTATTCAATTGCTTCATGAATATTAATGAAATTTCCTCATGAGTAATCCCATTAACTATACTGTGTTCAAGAGCATGAGAGAAAGGACCGTGTCCAATATCATGAAGAAGAATTGCTAAATATAGTGCTGTTTCCTCTTCATCAGTGATGTTTATTTTCTTGAATCTTAGAACACTAATAGCTTTGGACATTAAATGCATACACCCTAAAGCATGATGAAACCTAGTGTGGTGTGCACCTGGATAAACTAAATAAGACATTCCCATTTGTGAAATACGCCTAAGTCTTTGAAAATCTTGATGCTGGATAACATCAAAAATTAATGAATTAGGTATAGTAATAAAACCGTAAATTGGGTCGTTAAATATTTTAAGTTTGTTACTAGTTTTCAAACCTTATTAAATTTTAAACAAATATACATGAACGAAATAAATATACTTTGGGTTGATGATGAAATAGAATTATTAAAGCCTCATATTATTTTTTTGGAGAAGAAGAATTATAAAGTAACATCTTGTAATAATGGTAATGACGCCCTTGAGTTATTAAATCAAAGTAATTATGATATTGTTTTTTTAGATGAGAATATGCCTGGACTTTCAGGCCTTGATACTTTGAATGAAATTAAACTAATAAACGACTCAACTCCAGTTGTAATGATCACTAAAAGTGAAGAGGAATACATTATGGAAGAGGCAATAGGAAATAAAATAGCTGATTACTTAATTAAGCCTGTAAATCCAAATCAAATATTACTTTCTTTAAAAAAAAATCTTGAAGAAAATAAGTTAGTTTCAGCAAAAACTACCTCAAGCTACCAACAAGATTTTAGAAAAATAGCAATGGATTTAACTATGATTAATAGTATTGATGAATGGATTGATATATATAAAAAACTTATCTCATGGGAGATAAAACTTGAAAATACTAATGACTCAAGTATGAATGAAATATTAGAGAGTCAAAAGGCTGAGGCAAATGTTCAATTTAGTAAATTTATTGAAAATGAATACGAAAGCTGGTTTGATCAAAATCAAAGTAACCCGATTTTATCACATCAGATATTTAAAGAATGGGTAATTCCAGAATTAAATGATAATCAAACTACCCTTTTTGTTGTAATAGATAATCTTAGATATGATCAATGGAAATCAATAGAGCCCTCTATTTTAGAAGATTTTAAAATATTACATGAACAAATTTACTCTAGTATACTACCCACAGCCACACAATACTCTAGAAATGCTATTTTTTCTGGTTTAACGCCTCTTGAGATGCAAAAAATTCATCCTGATCTGTGGAAAAATGACACGGATGATGGTGGTAAAAATCTCAATGAATATGAATTTTTAAATCATCAGTTTAAAAGATTAGGATTAGGTCATATTTCGCATGAATATTTTAAAATTAACAATGTTAAAACAGGAAAAAAATTAATCCAAAATCTAAGGTCATTAAAATCTAAAGCTCTTGTTAGTGTGGTATATAATTTTGTAGATATGCTTTCACACTCTAAAACTGAAATGGATGTTATTAAAGAACTTGCTTCGACAGATAAAGCGTACCGTTCTCTAACACAAAGTTGGTTCAAAAATTCTCCACTTATTGAATTAATTAAGGTGGCAAAATCACTGGGCTTTAAGCTAATAATAACTACTGATCACGGAACTATTAATGTGAAAAGTCCTACTAAAGTAATTGGAGATAAAGACACCAGTTTAAACTTAAGATATAAAACAGGCAGAAGTTTGACTTACAATAATAAAGATGTGTATGCAATGAAATCTCCTAATAAAATTGCACTGCCATCAATTAATATGACCAGTTCATTTATTTTTGCTAAAAATGATTTGTTTTTGGCTTACCCTAACAACTTTAATCATTATGCAAATTACTTTAAGAACACGTATCAACATGGAGGAATTTCTTTAGAAGAAATGATTTTGCCATTTATAGTACTAGAACCAAAAAATTAAAAATTGGAAATAAATTACAGTTTAGAAGAAATTTCAAAAGCTGCAAAGTTTATTATTGACAACGCAGAGCACAAGATTATTTTATTTGAAGGAGAAATGGGCGGTGGTAAAACAACACTTATTAGAGCACTTACTAAAGTTGTGGGAAGTCATGATTTGGTTAGTAGTCCTACATTTTCTATTGTTAATGAATACCATTATGAAAAAGGCTCAATTTTTCATTTTGACATGTATAGAATAGACAATGAAAATGAAATAATTAATATAGGATTTGATGAGTATTTGGAATTTGGAAGCTTGGTTTTTATTGAATGGCCTGAAAAAATTCCAAATTTACTTCCTGAAAAATTTACCAAATTGCATTTAACGATTATAGACGATAACAATAGAAAACTAACTTTAAAAAATAATTAAGCTTTAAAAACATGAATTAATTAGAGTTAATTATTAATTTTAAAAACTAAGCTAACTATAAACATGAATCTTCATTTATCGCCTTTCACAAAAGAAGAGTTAATCCCTCAAGAAGAAACGTTAGAAATAACAAAAACTAAAGATGATTTATTTATTGGGATTCCCAAAGAGAATTCATTTCAAGAAAAACGTGTTTGCTTAACCCCTGATGCAGTATCTGCTCTGGTAGCAAATGGCCACAGGGTTCTGGTAGAATCAGGAGCAGGAATTGAAGCTAGTTTTTCAGATCATCTGTATTCTGAAGCAGGTGCTTCGATAACTAAAGATACTTCAAAAGTCTACGCTTGTCCAATTATACTAAAAGTTGCACCTCCTACTCTCGATGAAATTAAATTATTAAACCCACAAACACTCCTTATTTCAGCTTTACAATTAAAAACTCAAGACAAAATCTATTTTGAGGCTTTAGCTGCAAAACGAGTTACAGCACTTGCTTTTGAATTTATAAAAGATGATGATGGTGCTTATCCAGCTGTTAAAGCTTTAAGTGAAATAGCAGGGACCGCATCAGTATTAATTGCCGCAGAATTATTGTCGACATCTTCTAACGGGAACGGTTTGTTAATGGGAAATATTAGTGGTGTTCCCCCCACTGAGGTTTTAATTTTAGGTGCTGGCACAGTAGGTGAATTTGCATCTCGTGCTGCTCTAGGTCTAGGTGCAAGTATCAAGGCATTTGATAATTCTATCACAAAACTAAGACGTCTTAAATCAAAACTGAAACAAGGCGTTTACACTTCATCTATACAACCTAAGACACTTTTAAAAGCCTTGAAACGATGTGATGTGCTTATCGGATCAGTTAGGGGGAAAAACAGATCTCCTATAATAGTCACAGAAGACATGGTTAAGCACATGAAACCTGGTGCTGTAATTATAGATGTTAGTATAGATATGGGAGGATGTGTTGAAACAAGCATGGTAACTTCTCATGATAAACCTACATTTATCAAACACGAAGTAATACATTACTGTGTTCCTAATATTTCTGCAAGATATTCAAGAACAGGTTCTGTATCTATTAGTAATATTTTTACACCTTATTTGCTCAAAATAGCTGAAGACGGAGGGATTGAAAATTCTATAAGATTTGATAAAGGTTTGAAAAATGGGTTGTATTTTTACCATGGCATTTTAACCCAGAAATCTATAGCAGAGTGGTTTGGTTTGGACTTTAGTGACCCCAATCTCTTAATCTTTTAAAATGAATTTATTACGGCGTTTTGGCTTTTTTATATCAGGATTTTCAATTGGTTTAATTATTCTTGCTGTTTTTTTAAGAGGTAAAAAAACTTCTTGTGATTATGGACCCAACGCAAGAACTATAAAAACAATTATGCTGAAACCTAAAGTTTTTTCAGCTGATGCTATTCATTTTTTAAAAAAACATAAAATAGATTCAACTACTGTTGAAGAACTCATAGCTTCAGGTAATGTTAATTTTACCAAAAGCGAAACGCATCTAGATTCATGTAACATTTATTATGTTGAAAATAAATACAGTAATAAATCAATTTCTATAATTATTAGAAATTGTGAAGAAAAAGCTTTTATAGATAATTTGAACTTTTAGTCTAATCTTCTATTTTTCCTTTCTTGTTCCAACAATTTCAACTCTCTAGTTGTTTGACCTGCTACAGATGTGTTTTCCTCTGCCCTTCTAATTAAATACGGCATAACATCCTTTACTGGACCAAAAGGAAGGTACTTTGCAACATTATATCCCGCTTGAGCCAAATTAAAACTTATATGATCACTCATTCCATAAAGCTGACCAAACCAAATTGAATTATCATTTTTATTGATACCAAGAGATTTCATTTCTTTTAAGGCTAAATAGGTGCTTTCTTCATTGTGAGTCCCAATAAATAATCCAAAATCTTCAATATTTTTAAGGATATAAATCATAGATTCATTGAAAGATTTATCAGTAGCAGATTTATTGATACAGATAGGTGGTTTGTAACCATGCTCAAAGGCTCTTTTTCTTTCTTTTTCCATGTATGCGCCTCTTACAATTTTAACCCCTATCTTAAATTTCAATTTTTGAGCTCTATTATGTATAGATTTTAAGTAATCTAGTCTATCCCAACGATATGTCTGTAAGGTATTAAATACAATAACATTGTTTTTATTGTATCGCATCATCATTTTTTCAACTAATTCGTCAGCAGCATATTGCATCCAACTTTCCTCAGCATCTATCAAAACTTCAACATTTTCTTCGAAAGCGCATTGACATACTTTATCAAAACGCGCTTCGATTCTAGACCATTCCAATTTTTCAAGTTCCGTTAAAGGTTTTTTATTTGATTTCTTTTCGTAAAGTGAAAACCTACCAAATCCTGTTGGTTTAAAAACAACAATAGGTAGTGAAGGTTTAGATTTAGAGAACTCTACGATCTTAATTATTCTTAACATTGTTTCATCAAACTGTCTTTCACTTTCTTTCCCTTCTATCGAATAATCAAGAACTGACGATACACCACCTTTATATAATTTGTCTATTACTGGCAAACAATCTATTTCATCGGTTCCTCCACAAAAATGATCAAAAACTGTAGACCGAATTAAACCCTCTACTGGTAAATTGGCTTTAAGTGCAAAATTAGTAGCTGCAGTCCCAATTTTAACAAGCGGCTGACTTGAAATCATCTTAAAAATAAAGTAAGCTCTTTCGAGCTCGGAATCACTTTTTAATTTGAAAGCGATTTTTGTATTATCAAAAATTTTTTCTTCAGACATATATAAAAATTAAACAAAGATATTACTAAATACAAGTTTTAAAAAAAAACTAATTATTTTCACACCAAACTTTATAGGTTATGCAATCCATAGAAAATAATGCATGTAGTGTGCACTTTAATGAGAACTGTTATACATCTCTAAATAAACTTTTGAAAAAGAATTCATTTTCTTCAATATTTTGTTTAGTAGATACCAATTCTAGCCAATACTGTCTTCCAATTTTTTTAGAAAAATTAAGTACAACTATTAAAATTGAAATTATTGAAATTGAGGCAGGTGAAATTTTTAAAACTATAGATACGTGTTCTGAAGTATGGAAGGCATTAAGTGACTTAGGAGCAGATAGAAAAAGCTTATTAATTAATATTGGAGGTGGTGTGGTTACTGATTTAGGTGGCTTTGTTGCTTCAACTTTTAAAAGGGGTATTGCATATGTAAATGTTCCAACTACCCTGTTAGCTATGGTAGATGCTTCCGTTGGGGGAAAAACTGGTGTAGATCTTGATGGTTTAAAAAATCAAGTTGGCGTTATTAGTAATGGAGAAATGGTTTTAATAGATAGTGTTTTTTTAAACACACTTCCAGCTAATCAATTAAAATCAGGGTATGCTGAAATTCTAAAACACGGATTAATTGATGATATTAATTATTGGAAATTAGTATCAAATTTTAAGTCAACTAAATTTAATGAGATTGATGAAATCATATACCAATCTGTTCTTATAAAAAATAAAGTTGTTTTAGAAGACCCTTATGAGAATGGATTACGGAAAGTTTTAAATTTTGGGCATACTCTTGGTCACGCTATTGAAACTTATTTCATAAACAGTACAAATTTAGGTGAACTCTTACACGGAGAGGCAATTGTTATAGGAATGATAATGGAGAGCTTTATTTCTAATAAATTGAAAATGTTAACATATGAGGATTTGAAAACAATTAGTCAATCATTAATTGAAATATATGGAAAGGTTAGTATTTCAAGGGAGTACGAGAGTGATATTATATCGCTTTTAAAGTTTGATAAGAAAAATAGTCATGGAAACATAAATTTTGTATTGCTAAATGGTATAGGAAAGCCTAAAATTGATTGCAATGTTCCAGAAAATTTAATTAAAGAAGCTTTTAAATTTTATAATGATTTATAAAAAAACCTATGTAAGAGAGGTTTTTATTAATTATAATTCATTAAAGATAGTATGCATTAACCTTTTTTTATCATTAATACTTTCCTCCAAGGATATCATTGTTTCGGTTCTATAAACCCCTTCAATATCATCTAATTGAAAGATGATTTCTTTGGCATGTGTTGTAGATCTAGCTCTAACTTTACAAAAAATATTAAACTTACCTGTGGTAATATGCGCTACAGTAGCGTAAGGAATTTCATTTATTCTTTGGATTACAAATTTGGTTTGTGAAGTATTTTGTAGATAAATACCGACATATGCAATGAAAGAATAACCTAACTTTTCATAATCTAGAGTTAGAGATGATCCCTTAATAATTCCTGCTTCTTCCATTTTTTTTACTCTAACATGAACAGTACCAGCTGATATTAGTAATTTTTTAGCAATATCTGTAAAAGGAATTCTCGTGTTATCAATCAACATATCTAATATTTGATGATCAATTTCGTCTAGTTTAAATTTAGCCATAAGAGTTACAAATTTTATATTTCAAAAATAGTAGCTTTTGTATTAAAAAACTATAATTATTTAAATTTTTAATAAATTTTAAGTGAAATTTTTTCATTATTCGCAATTACGAAATCGATTTCACTTCCTATTGTTAAATCTTTTTCTGAAGGAAAATCGATTGTTTTATTATTTAAATCAATCATTTTATGAGCAAAATAACCTTCTAAATTGTTAATTTTTTCTAATTGAGGTTGAAAATCTATGGAATTGTCTTTTAACTTTTCTTTGTATTGAATCGCTAAGTTATATTTATTTCCATTTAACTCAATATTAGAAAGAATGATATCAAAAAAACACTTTTTATTTTGGGGTATATTGTGATACTCAGAAATGTTTGTTTTAATAGACAAATCAGATCTTGAAATGTAGTCTAACGAATAACAAAGCGCTTTAAACATATATAACCTGCTTTTTTCCCTATTGTAATCATTACCTACATGTCCAGCTTCAAATAATATAGTTGGTTTACCCAACGATTGAAAAGTATCACCTACGCAATTGATATTAAAAGCATCATCGTATACTCCAATATTATTTGGCAAATCCTTTTTTAATTTCAAATTAATATAAGCAATGACTCTCATAGCCTCTTCACGATTGTTGGTAATTAAAAGTTTATTGTCTTGAGCTGGAGCTAAAAAGGAGGCTACAGCAGAATTACCTGATGATTCAGTGCCAAAAATAGTTCTCTGCCCGTGCAAATTGAAGCAATAATCTGGTTTAATCTTGTTAAAGGCATTACGAAGAATTTTCGATTCAGGTTGTGACAGATTTTGTGCATCCCTGTTTAAGTCAACTAAATTAGCATTAACTCTTGTATATGCATCAGCACCATCTGGATTAAGCATAGGAATAATATACAACGTACAACGATTCAATAAAGTCTTTACTAGATCTTTATCATTATTAATAATCAAAAGGTTTAAAAAGTCTATTATAGCCTTAGTGGTTGTAGTTTCATTACCATGCATTTGAGACCAAAAAAATATTTTAATAGATCCAGATCCAATTTTAATAATAGAAATTGGTTTGTTTTTAACCGATTTACCTATTTCATTTATTTCAATTAATGCATTGTTATTCAATTTTGAAAGCACATCGTTTAACATTGAAGAAGATATATACCTTCCATTAAGCAAAGGCGATTTTACAGTATCGTAATCTGATAAATTGAATAATGACATAAATAATAAATAATTAACAAATTTATATTAAATGATGTTTACAATTATAAACAAATAAGACCTTTATAATACAGGTATCAAAGAACAATCACATGAACTATTGATAAAATCTATGAATATCATTTTTGACTTGTCTTAGGTATATTATATCAATGTTTTATTTTATATAGTTAAACCAATACTTTAATTCAAAAATTAAATTATAACAACATTTATTTGTATATTTTATTGTTACATTTGTAAACAAATTTAATTGAACCAATAATTTTACAATGGTAAACAATGAAGATTTTTCAAACAGACTTAAAGCAGTGATTGAATATTATGGTGAGTCTGCGTCTAGTTTCTCGGAAAAAATTGAGGTACAACGCTCAAGCATATCACATATTATATCAGGAAGAAATAAACCAAGTCTTGATTTTATATTAAAAATATTAAATACCTATCCTGATATAAGTTTATATTGGCTTTTAAACGGTACAGGCAAAATGTTGGGTAATAAAAATGTATCTAATGCTTACCCTACTCCAAAACCAGTAAATAGTCCGGTTGGTGATGTATATAAAAACCAAAAAAAATCTTTATCTGCATCAAAAAATAATAAAGAAATTGATCGAATTGTTATTTTCTTTTCTGATGGGAGTTTTAAAAATTATATTTGTAACAACAATGATTAGATTACTATTTAGTTTTACTTTAATAAGTCTATTTTTTTCCTGTAGAGATACTTCAAGTGTGCGTGATTGTCAAAAATTTAATACCGGTACATACGAGTTCACCTACCAAATAAATGATATAGAAAAAAAAGGGGTTTTTAAACGTTTCAAAAATTTAAATATTGATTATTATGATGGTATTATTGACAGCTCATCTGTGAAATGGATTAATGACTGTGAATTTATTTTAAAAAAAATCAATCCCAAATCAATTCAAGAAAAAGATCCCATACACATAAAAATAATTGAAACTAACGATACTTCATATGTATTTGAGTTTAAGTTAGCTATTAAAAAAATGAATACCTCACCTCTTGTTATGCGAGGCACTGCAGTTAAGGTTCAAGAATTCTAAAGTTTATATTTTATGGGTTACTTTTAAAAAAATCTGAGTTGCTTTATTGTTTTCTAGGTATTGTTCCATATAAGCTAATTGTAGTGATATATTACTGTGAAATGCATATTCCATCCCTATCAAAAAACGATTTCTATCATAGGATACTAATTCTGATTCTTCCTCGAATTGAATTACCTCAGAATTAACAAATAATTCATTAGCCACTAACATATTCAATAATTTTGATTGATTTTTATTTGTGAATACATTGTATCTTACAGAAATAGCGTAACGAAATCTCATAAAAAAATCTTTATGAGACATAAAGCGCTCTTCAATTCTAAATCGATGTTTTAATTTTAAAACAGTAAATAATGTATGATTAAAATTTAGCTCTTGAAAAATTCTATTTTCATGAATGGTTTTATTAGGATTTGATCGCTGATTATTGAAATAGCCGTAACCAAAACCTAAATTAAAACTATTTTTAAAATTTTTCCCTAAAACCCCTCTAATCAATTGCTGTTTATTGCTATTGTATCTAGATTGGATGTCTACAGATAGTGTAAATTTTTGATGGAATTTAGTTTTGAAATTATAAGCATACCATATTCCTAAATCTTCATTTATCTGTGCATTTAAATTATAAGCAATAAAAAATAAAAATAATGCAGCAAGCCTGATATATTTTAAATTCATCAATTATTTTTAATGTTTTTAAAATAATTTTTGTTGGTCGTCATTTTCAGAACTTGATTGTCCTAAAACTTCTTCTTCATCAACAACTTCTATTTCAATAGCAGGCTTAACTTCAGGTGGTTCATAAGGTAAAGGCTCAAGAGCATTAACCTGATTTACTTTATAGGGCGTAAGTTGATTTCCTGATGCTTTTATTCCTTTGATTGATATAAAATCCTCTGCGTTAATTTCCAAATCTTCTCTTCGATCCTTCCCTCTTTCTTTAGCAAAGATAATTTGTAACATAGGTTTCCAATCGGTTGAAACTAATTCCAAGAAAGACTGGTTGTGATCTGAAATCACACATTCCGCTTTGTTCTCATTTTCAATCAAAAAACGCTTTAAAAAATATTTTTCTTTTTCACCATCATAGTGAATTACAGTGATTGGTTTTTTAGGAACCCATTTTTCAATGACTATCATTGAATTATCAAAGTGAGAAGAAAGCTCTGGCAATATAGTTTTCACTATACCTTCCTGATTAATGATTAGTAAACGATCTTCACCTCTAAATTCTCCAATTAAATCGCCTCTTCCATCTACGTTAAGTCGCTTAACAGTGTCATCATACCAAATTTTTCTTGGCTTCAATGTTGACACCCCCTTCTCTTTTAAGTCAATTCGTTTAACCGTGTATTTACTAACAACATTTCCTCTAGAATTTCTCCCTTTTATAATGATGTCTGCAAAATCAATATCCCATTTTAATTTTTTAATACTTCCAACTTGTCTCAAGTTTATAGTTACTATCTCAGCCTCACCATTAGGATTCGCTGAAAAATATAAAACTTTAGAATTTTTAGAACCTGTTGTCAATTCATAGGCTCGATCTCTTGTTATAGAAGTAACTGCAAAACGTTTAATGAAAGAAGTACCTGATTGCCCATCTTTATATATCAAGTTATATATTGTTCGTTGGTCTTTTTTCTTAAAGACTGCAACATGAATAATATTTTTACCTACGAAAATTTTAGAGTCTACTTTAGAAACTTGCATTTTTCCGTCAGCGGTGAAAACAATAATATCATCAATATCACTGCAATCACAAACATATTCATCTTTTCTTAAGGATGTTCCAATGAATCCCTCTGATTTATTAACATACAATTTTGTATTCCTAATAACAACTTTTGTAGCATCTACATCATCAAAAAGAGCTATCTCTGTTTTTCTTTCTTTACCTTTGGAATATGAAGATTTTAAACGTTTAAAATGAGATATTGCATACTCAATTAAGTTATTTAAATGGTGTTTTATCTTTTCAATTTCACCTTCCAATGCCTCTATACGTTGTTGAGCTTTGTCAATATCAAACTTTGAAATACGTTTAATTTTTATTTCTGTTAACCTTATAATATCATCTCTAACTACATCTCGTTTTAGTCGTTTTATAAATGGCTGAAGTTCGTTATCTATAGTCTCAATAACTCCCTCCCATGTATCAACTTCTTCTATAGAACGATATATTCTGTTTTCAATGAAAATTCGTTCAAGTGAAGCATAATGCCATTGGTTTTCTAACTCCTCAAGTTTGACTTCTAAATCCTGTTTCAGGAGTTTTACTGTATTATCTGTTGATTTTTTTAAAATTTCAGATACCCCAATAAACAGTGGCTTGCTATCTTCAATAATACAACCTAGAGGAGAAATAGACATTTCACAATTTGTAAAAGCAAAAAGTGCGTCCATAGTTTTATCAGGTGAAATTCCATTTGGAAGATGCACTAGAATTTCGACTTCTGATGCCGTATTATCCTCAATTTTTTTAATTTTTATTTTACCCTTTTCATTGGCTTTCAAAATCGAATCAATCAAAGATCCTGTTGTAGTAGCAAAAGGAATTTCTGTAATTATAAGTGTATTTTTATCTTTTTGTTTAATTCGTGCACGAACTCTAACCTTTCCACCTCTAAGACCATCATTGTAATTTGAAAAATCTGCTACTCCTGAAGTGGGAAAATCTGGATATAGTGAAAATCGTTTGCCTTTTAAGTGTTTTATAGAACAATCTATAAGTTCAAGGAAATTATGAGGTAATATTTTTGTTGATAATCCAACCGCTATACCTTCAGCGCCTTGTGCTAATAATAAAGGGAACATAACTGGTAGATTTACAGGCTCTTTTCTTCTTCCATCATACGAAGCTTGCCATTTTGTTATTTTGGGATTATAAATAACATCTAGTGCAAATTTTGATAATCTGGCTTCGATATACCTTGGTGCTGCAGCACTATCACCTGTTAAAACGTTACCCCAGTTCCCCTGAGTATCAATAAGTAAATCTTTTTGTCCAATTTGAACCATCGCATCACCTATACTAGCATCGCCATGAGGATGATATTGCATGGTATGCCCTACAATATTGGCAACTTTATTATAACGCCCATCATCTAGATCTTTTAGAGATTGCATAATTCTTCTCTGAACCGGCTTAAAACCGTCTTCTACTGAAGGTACTGCTCTTTCTAAAATAACATATGAGGCGTAGTCTAAAAACCAATCCTTATACATTCCTGTAACACGAGTTATTGTCTCGTTAGAGTGTTCTTCTGGTAATAAGTCTTCAGTGTTTTCAATCATAGCTATGATGCTATTTTATGGTTATTTAGAGTCAACTATATCGAGTTCAACTTTAAGGTTGTTTATAATAAATTCTTGTCGGTTTGGAGTATTTTTCCCCATATAAAATTGAAGAAGTGATTCAATGGACATCTCTTTGTCTAACATAACTGGATCCAGTCGAATATCCTCCCCTATAAAGTTTTTAAATTCATCAGGTGAAATTTCACCTAGTCCCTTGAATCGCGTAATTTCAGGATTAGGTTTTAATTCATTAATTGCTTTTATGCGCTCTTCTTCTGTGTAGCAATAATATGTTTTCTTCTTATTTCTAACTCTAAAAAGTGGCGTTTGAAGAATATATAAATGGCCTTCTTTTATTAATTCTGGAAAGAATTGTAAAAAGAAAGTTATTAGTAACAGTCTTATATGCATGCCATCAACATCTGCATCTGTAGCAATGACTATATTATTATATCGTAAATCACTAAGTGATTCTTCAATATTCAATGCAGCTTGAAGTAAATTAAATTCCTCATTTTCGTATACGATCTTTTTGGACAAACCAAAAGAATTAAGAGGTTTTCCCTTTAAGCTAAAAACGGCTTGAGTATTAACATCTCTAGATTTAGTAATAGAACCAGACGCAGAGTCCCCTTCAGTAATAAAAAGTGTGGTTTCAAGATTTCTATCATTTTTAACATCAGAAAGATGAATTCTACAATCACGCAGTTTTTTATTATGTAAGTTTGCTTTTTTAGCGCGTTCTTTAGCTAATTTTCTGATGCCAGATAATTCTTTGCGTTCACGTTCTGCTTGGAGAATTTTACGTTGAATTTTTTCAGCAGCTTCTGCGTTTTTATGTAAATAATTATCTAAATAAGTTTTAATAAAATCATTAACGTAAGTTCTAACTGTGGGTAGATCACCTCCCATATCTGTTGAACCTAATTTGGTTTTGGTCTGGCTTTCAAATACGGGCTCCATTACCTTTACAGAAACGGCTGCAACAATAGATTTTCTAATGTCAGAAGCATCATAATTTTTACCGTAAAACTCTCTAATTGTTTTAACAAAAGCTTCTCTAAAGGCATTTAGATGCGTGCCTCCTTGAGTTGTATTTTGACCATTAACAAAAGAATGATATTCTTCACTATACTGCGTTTTATGATGGGTTAAGGCTATTTCAATATCCCCAGATTTAAGATGGACTATGGGATAAAGTTTATCAGAATCATTGATATTTTCTTCCAATAAATCTTTCAAACCATGTTCGCTAAAGAACTTTTCGCCGTTAAAAATTATTGTAAGTCCAGGATTTAGATAGACATAATTTTTAAGCATTTTAATGATGTATTCATTTCGAAACTTATAATGCTTAAAAACCGAATCATCTGGAACAAATGAAACTTTAGTTCCTTTTCTTCTCGAACTTTGATCCAGCGTCTCAGTAGTTATTAGTTCACCCTTTTCAAATTCTGCTGAAGCAGATTTACCATCACGATTAGACTCTACCCTAAAAAATGTGGAAAGAGCATTTACTGCTTTTGTCCCAACACCATTTAGTCCAACTGATTTCTTAAACGCTCTGGAATCATATTTTCCACCCGTATTCATTTTAGAAACAACATCAACTACTTTACCAAGAGGAATACCACGTCCATAATCTCGAACAGTTACCTTGGGGCCTTGAACAGAAACCTCAATGGTCTTTCCTGCTCCCATAACATACTCATCAATAGAATTATCAAGTACCTCTTTAAGTAAAATGTATATACCATCATCAGGTGAAGATCCATCACCTAACTTACCTATATACATTCCAGGACGCATTCTTATATGCTCTTTCCAGTCTAAAGAACGTATATTATCTTCAGTGTATTTGGTTTGCTGAGTCATTAATTACGAGAAATTACGGTGTGAGTGCTAATATAAGATTTCAATGTAAAAAATGAAATGAAGCCTCAGCAAAGTAATTAACAATGACTAGTCACTAATTGTTAAAAAGAAATATAAATTACTAAACGTTAAACAAGAAATGCATGACATCGCCATCATTTACAGTGTAATTTTTACCTTCAACTCGCATTTTTCCTGCTTCTTTAACTTTAGCTTCAGAACCAAAAGATATATAGTCATTAAATGCTATAACTTCCGCTCTAATAAATCCCTTTTCAAAATCTGTATGTATTACTCCGGCCGCTTGAGGTGCGGTACTTCCAATAGTCACTGTCCAAGCTCTAACTTCTTTAACTCCTGCAGTAAAATATGTTTGTTGATTTAAAAGCTTGTATGCAGCTCTAATTAACTTAGATGAACCTGGCTCTTCCAATCCTATATCTTGAAGAAACATCTGACGCTCTTCGTAATCGTCTAATTCATTAATATCAGCTTCAGTTGCGACAGCAAGAACCAAAACCTCAGCATGCTCGTCCTTAACAGCTTCTTTTACTTTATCCACATATGAATTTCCACTAACAGCAGCATTTTCATCTACATTACAAACATACATAACTGGTTTATCTGTAATACATTGTAGTGGCTTGACATACTCATCATAAGATTCTTCGTCAAATTCAATGGCACGAACTGAAATACCTGACTCTAATGCTGATTTAATTTTTAATAATACCGCTTCCTCAGCTTGAGCCTCTTTATTTCCTGTTTTTGCAGAACGTTTAACTTTATCAATTTTTTTATCTACAGTTTCTAGATCTTTAAGCTGAAGCTCCATATCTATGGTATCTTTATCTCTCAAAGGGTCAACACTGCCATCTACGTGAACAATATTATCATTATCAAAACATCTCAATACGTGCAGTATCGCGTCTGTTTCTCTAATATTAGCTAAGAATTGATTTCCTAAACCTTCACCTTTACTAGCGCCTTTAACTAGTCCAGCGATATCAACAATTTCAACTGTTGCAGGGATTACTTTTTCAGGATTCACCAACTTCTCTAATTGGCTTAGTCTTGTATCAGGAACATTTACTACACCTATATTAGGCTCAATAGTACAAAAAGGAAAATTTGCACTTTGTGCTTTAGCATTAGATAAACAATTAAATAAAGTTGATTTTCCTACATTAGGCAGACCTACAATTCCAGCTTTCATATCGTTAAATTAAGTTTGCAAATATATTATTAGTATTATGATTATAAAAACCTATTTTATACAAAAAAAAACCATCCGATTGGATGGCTAGACTTTAATTTTCGGGGTGCATAAATTTTTGTTTCCCCAAAAGTTCTTGATCTGTTTCGACAACATCTTCATCTGGAACGCAACAATCTACTGGACAAACAGCCGCACATTGTGGCTCTTCATGAAATCCTTTACATTCTGTACATTTATCTGGAACGATATAATAAATTTCGTCACTAATTGGTTCTTGAGCATTATCGGCATTTACAGCTTTGCCATTTGGGAGAATTAAATCTCCATTAAGGCTTGTGCCATCAGCATAACGCCAATCATCAGAAGCCTCATAAATTGCTGTATTTGGACATTCGGGTTCACATGCACCACAATTTATACATTCATCAGTAATTATAATAGCCATAGGATATCTTTTTCTAACTTTGCTTCACAAAAATATATTCTACAGTTATTATAAACAAACTAAAATGACATTAGAAAAAAGAATAATAGCTTTCTCAAAATTAGGTGGGTTTTTAAAAGAATTTATCAATAATAAATCAGAAACTTATGATGATTTTGAATATAGTAATACTTTTTACGAAGGTTTGACTCACCAAATTAAACTTGCCAACGAATCAAATGGTTGGTTTACAAGATCAAATATTTATTTTGCTCTTGAAGGATGGGCTAATTTATTGACAAATATCAATTTAAAGGAATGGGTTCATAACCAATTAACAGATATCAATACTAACCCCAAAACTATTGCTTTAATTTTGGCTGGAAATATACCTTTGGTTGGATTTCACGATTTTCTATCAGTTCTTGTGAGTGGCCACAATGTATTGATAAAACTCTCATCTAATGACAAACATATACTTCCCTATTTAGCTGAAATTCTCAAGTATTTAGAACCTGAATTTACCAATAAAATCAAGTTTAATAATGAAAAACTAGTTAATTATGATGCTGTAATTGCTACTGGTAGCAACAATACGGCAAGGTACTTTGAGTATTATTTTAAGAATAAATCTGGAATTATCAGAAAAAACAGAAATTCTATTGCAATTCTAAATGGAATTGAAAGTATTGAAGATTTAAAAAATCTAACTAAGGATATTTTTCAATACTACGGATTGGGATGTAGAAGTATTAGCAAATTATTTGTCCCAAAAGATTATAATTTTGATTTATTGTTCAATGCAATTTATGAATGGCGTGATATTATTAATGAAACTAAATATTCTAATAATTATGATTATAATAAAGCTGTATATCTAATGAGTGAATTTGATTTTTTAGATAATGGTTTTTTTATGATTAAAGAAGACCAAAGTCTATCTTCACCAATTGCAAGTATCTTTTTTGAATATTATGATGACCAATTCCAGCTGAAAAGTAGACTTCATCAATTAGAGGAGCAAATTCAATGTATTGTGTCAAATGATGATACGCATATAAATTTTGGAAAAACCCAAACTCCTAAACTTTGGGATTACGCAGATCAAATTAATACCATTGAATTTTTATCAAGATTATAGTAAAATATTTACATTATTTTTAATGTTTTTCTATAACAGAATTATAATCTTTGCATCTTAAATAAATCAACACCAATGAAAAGACATAACTTTAGCGCAGGACCTTGTATTCTTCCACAAGAAGTATTATTAAAAGCATCAGAAGCTGTGATGAATTTTGATAACGGACTATCACTAATTGAAATTTCTCATAGAAGCAAAGCTTTTGTAGATGTTATGGAAAATGCCAGATCATTGGCATTAGAGTTATTAGGACTAGAAGGAAAAGGATATAAAGCATTGTTTCTTCAAGGGGGGGCTAGTACTCAGTTTCTTATGGTAGCGCTTAATCTCTTAGAAAAAAGAGCTGGTTATTTAAATACGGGGACTTGGTCTGATAAAGCCATTAAAGAAGCCAGAATATATGACGACATTTATGAAATAGCTTCTTCAAAAGATGCCAATTATAATTACATTCCAAAAGGATATTCCATTCCAGAGGACTATGACTATTTTCATTGTACTTCAAACAATACAATTTTTGGGACTCAAATAAAATCTTTTCCGAATTCGCCTGTACCAATGGTTTGTGATATGAGTAGTGATATCTTTTCTAGGACTATTGACTTTACAAAATTTGACATCATTTATGCAGGTGCTCAAAAAAACATGGGACCAGCTGGTACCACTTTGGTTGTTGTTAAGGAAGATGTTTTAGGTAGCGTATCTAGAAAAATACCATCAATGATGGACTATAAAGTGCACATTGATAAAGGAAGTATGTTTAATACACCTCCAGTATTTGCCGTTTACACTTCCATGTTAACCATGGAATGGCTAAAAAACCTTGGAGGTATTGAAGCAATTGAAAAAGAAAATGAGAAGAAAGCTGGCTTAATTTATTCTGAAATTGATTTAAATCCCCTATTTAAAGGTTTTGCATCAAATGAAGATCGTTCTACAATGAATGCTACATTCACACTTACTAATGATATTTTCAAAGAAACTTTTGAAACCATGTGTGCTGAAGCAGGTATAAACGGTATTAATGGACACAGAAGCGTAGGAGGTTACAGAGCATCTATGTATAATGCATTAACTCTTGACAGTGTAGCTACTCTTGTTGAGGTAATGAGTGAATTAGAAAGAAAAGCATAACTAATATTAATTAATATAAAATGAAAGTACTTGCAAACGATGGCATTTCTCAAAGCGGAATTAATGCCCTTCAAGAAGCCAATTTTGAAGTAATAACCACAACTGTAGCTCAAGAACAACTTGAAGATTATATAAACAATGAAGAAATCACCGTTTTACTTGTCAGAAGTGCTACAACAGTAAGAAAAAATATAATTGATAATTGTCCTAGTTTAAAAATAATTGGCCGAGGTGGAGTTGGTATGGATAATATTGATGTGGAATATGCTAAAGAAAAAGGACTAGCAGTAATTAATACACCAGCTGCATCGTCTCAATCAGTTGCTGAGTTAGTTTTTGCTCATTTATATAATGGCGTTAGATTTTTGTACGATTCTAACAGAAATATGCCACTTGAAGGTGATAGTAAATTTAAAGCACTTAAGAAAAGTTATGCAAAAGGAGTTGAACTAAGAGGAAAAACCCTTGGTATAATAGGTTTTGGGCGTATTGGAGTTGAAGTTGCTAAAATAGCTTTAGGTGTTGGTATGAAAGTCATTGCTAGTGATGTATTTGTTGAAAAGGCCAATGTCAAACTTAGTTTTTTTGATGGACAAAACGTATCCTTTACCATCAAAACACAAAGCATGGAGGATGTCATTAAACAATCAGATTTTATTACGCTTCATGTTCCAGCACAAAAAGATTATGTAATAGGTAAAGCTCAATTTGATGCTATGAAAGATGGCGCAGCAATTATTAATGCTGCAAGAGGTGGTGTAATAGACGAAGTGGCACTCATTGAGGCATTAGATTCAGGTAAACTAAGTTTTGCTGGTTTAGATACATTTGAAAACGAACCAACTCCAGCTATCAAGGTTTTAATGAACCAAAAAGTTTCTCTGACTCCACATATTGGTGCTGCCACAAATGAGGCTCAAGACAGAATTGGAGTAGAATTGGCAACACAAATTAAATCTATTTTACTCTAACATGAGGTCAATAATTTTTAAAATAAGTTTAGTA
>JBELHJ010000027.1:0-30980 GCA_042091495.1 Bacteroidota bacterium | reverse complement strand
AATCAGAAATCTGTCCAATGCCTCCGCACTTCAAATTTACGGTCTCTTCAAAACCTTGATCATTGGAAGTAAAGGGCCACGTATCTCCTAAATGCCACTTACCAAATTGGCCTGTAGCATATCCATTTGCTTTAAATACTTCAGCTATAGTTGTTTCCTCGGGTCTCATATTACTTCTTCCAACACTGGTTCTCCAAGCACCAGTTCGCAATGCATAACGCCCTGTCATTATTCCAGCTCGGGATGGCGTACACATCAATGCCTGATGAAAATTACTTAAGTAAACTGACTCTGATTTCAATTTGTTCATATTGGGAGTCTTAAGCCATGGATTTCCTAGCGCCTCTATATTGTTCCCCATGTCATCAGTCATTATTATGATAACGTTAGGTTTTTTTCCCTGTGAAAAACCACAATTAGCAAAAACAAAAATTACTACAAGTAACAGTTTAATCGGGGATGTAAAATGCTTCATTATATTTAACTGTTTTATTATTCATTCATAAATTTAGTATCAATTTAAAAACTAAAGACTCTCTAATTTCCCATTTATTAACACTTGAAATTTTATCATTAATTGAAAAATAAGTTACACTTTAAAAAATTAACGCTTTTGTATCATCAGTTAAATCATAAAATGAAGTTTATTATTGTTTGATAAGGCTTTAGGGATTCAATGAATAAAGTTAAATTTGCTAAAATTTTAAATTGAATACTAGCATATCCATTGTTTCTATGTCTTCTGTATCTCCTCTTGGATCTAATCTAAAAGAGGTATGGGCTAATTATATATCTTCAGATCACAATCTTTCAGAAATAACATATAATGAACAACTTACATGGGTTGGAAAAATCAATGACTCTAATCTTGAGGTATTAGAAACTGTTAAACAATCAGATGCACTTTTTAGAAAACTTGATCCAACTGTATTAATGGCTGTTATGGTATCCAGAAAAGCTTTTACAGAAAGTGGTTGGTCTAACACTTCAGAAATTGGGGTAAACTTTGGATCATCGAGGGGTGCAACTTCTTTATTTGAAAAATACCATAAGACTTTTATTAGCCAGAAAAGTACGCCTACGCTAACCTCCCCAACTACAACTTTAGGAAACATTTCTAGTTGGGTCGCACACGATTTAATGTTAAAGGGTCCTGATATTAGCCATTCTATTACCTGCTCTACAGCATTACATGCGCTTTTAAATGGTGTGGCTTGGATTCAGTCTGGAATGACAAAAAAATTTATTGTTGGAGGAAGCGAAGCTCCTTTAACTGATTTTACAGTTGCACAAATGAAGGCTTTAAAAATATACGCTTCAAAACAAAACAAATACCCATGTCAAGCTCTTAAAACTAATAAAAAGTCAAACTCTATGATTCTTGGTGAAGGTGCTGCTGTTGTATGCTTGGAAGGAGGATTAAATCCAAATCGTCTTGCACAAATTATTGGAATTGGTTACGCTACAGAAATACTAGAACATAATGTTTCTTTATCAACTGAAGGCAATTGTTTTAAAACATCTATGTTAAATGCTATGAAAAATATTGATATTAATGATGTTGATGTTATAGTGACACATACCCCTGGAACAATTAAAGGGGATCGCTCTGAATTAAATGCTATAAAAAGCATATTCAAAAATAATATTCCTGCTTTAACTTGTAATAAATGGAAAATAGGCCATAGTCTTGGAGCTTCTGGAATGTTAAGTCTTGAAATGGCTATATTAATGCTACAAAATCAACAATTTATAGCTACGCCTTTTTCTGCATGTGAACCCCCAAAAAAAATTGAAAAACTTCTTGTTAATGCTGTAGGATTTGGTGGTAATGCAGTCAGTATTCTTTTAAGTAAATAATCGCATATAATTAATAAATAACTTATTTTTGCCCATTAAGTATAGACATTTATGAGTGAGATTAAACACAATTGGACTAAAGAAGAAATCCTAAAAATCTACAATAAACCAATGATGGATTTGCTATATGAAGCGGCAACGGTTCACAGAAAATACCATGATCCAAATGTTGTTCAAGTGTCTACTTTATTGTCTATAAAAACAGGAGGATGTCCTGAAGATTGTGGTTATTGTCCTCAAGCAGCAAGGTATCATACTGATATTGAAGGCAATGATTTAATGACTGTAAATCATGTTAAAGCCCAAGCACTAAGAGCAAAAGCTTCAGGCAGCTCAAGAGTATGTATGGGAGCTGCGTGGCGAAATGTTAAAGATGGCGAAGAATTTGATCAAGTTCTTGAAATGGTAAGAACAATCAATAAACTAGATATGGAAGTTTGTTGTACACTAGGCATGCTTACTCTGAATCAGGCACAGAGACTTGCCGAGGCCGGTTTATATGCTTATAATCACAATTTAGATTCTTCTGAGGAATATTATAAAGAGGTTATTTCAACTAGAGGCTTTGAAGATCGTTTACAAACCATTGATAATGTAAGAAAAACTAATGTAACCGTTTGTAGTGGAGGTATTATAGGAATGGGTGAAACTATTGAAGATAGAGCTGGAATGCTAATAGCATTAAGCACCCTTAATCCTCAACCTGAATCTGTTCCAATTAATGCATTGGTTGCCGTTGAGGGCACACCTTTAGAAGAACAAAAGCCTGTTGAAATATGGGATATGATTAGAATGGTCGCCACTACAAGAATTGTTATGCCCGAAACTCAAGTAAGACTTAGTGCTGGTAGAACTGGAATGACTAGAGAAGGACAATCATTATGTTTCTTCGCAGGAGCAAATTCTATTTTTGCTGGTGACAAACTACTTACTACGCCTAACCCTGATGTTAATGAGGATATGGAAATGTTTGAATTGTTAGGGCTCAAACCTCAGAAACCATTTATTAAAAAAATGCAGCCAGAGACTGTTGAAGAAGCAGATTCAAAGTTTAAATCGTTGGGAGAAAAACCTAAATGGTCTAGGCCAGATCATAAAATTGAAAGAAACGAAACTGCTAAAGCTTCTGCAAAAGAAAAAATTAAGGCTTAATTAATTCATAAACTTTATCGTAAACAAGATTGGGCTCCCATCCTCTGTAAATGAGATACTGTATAAGCTTTTTTCTTTTTTTAAATGGATTAGTTTCCTTGATCGAGACAAAGCCTTTATGAGCTATGTCTTCAAATGTTTTTATATATTCCGCATCTTCAAATTGTTTCAACGCCTTTTTAATGTTATAAGGAGATATTTCTTTCTGTTTTAATGCATTTTTAATCCGCACTCTTCCCCATTTTTTAATCACATGTTTTCCTCTTGCAAAACTAATGGCAAACCGTTCTTCGTTGAGGTAATTTTGATCTATGAGATGACAAACTATTTGATCGATTACCTCAGGGATCATGTGCATATCAATGAGTTTTGCCCTAACCTCTTTGTGACAACGTTCTTGATAAGCACAGTAATGCTCGAGCTTTGATTGTGCCTCTTGATATGTGTATGTTTTTTTTTGCAATAAATAGATTTATAACATAAAATGTAAGCCTACAAGGCTATTAAAACCAGCTGATGCTATACCAGATGAATACATTCTGTAACGTTGATTTGTTATATTTTCAATCCCAAAAGAGAGTTTTAATTTAGGATTTATGGTGTAGTCTGATTTCAAATTAAGGGTATACCATGAAGGGCTGTATGGATTACCATTTGAATCTAAAGCATACAAATGTGGTTTATTAACTTCTGATATACTGAGTTTATTAAATGCTAATTCATCATTATAATTTAAATAAAAATCAACTGTCAACTTTTGGTTTTTCCAAATCAGGTGGGTATTTCCGAATGTTGGTGCTACGTGTCTTGCAGGTTTTGAAACACCTAAATAGTCTTCTGTCCCGTCAATAATGCTTAATTGTGATGACAAACACAAAGCATTAAGAATTTGCCAACGCATCCCGAATTCAAAACCATAAATTTTAGCATTAGATGCGTTTTGAATGGCTTGGACTTGGCTTAATTCACCATCATAAATTATTTCAGTCTGACCATTAAAATTAAAATCCCTTCTAACCAATGCGTGGTCTAAATAGGTGTAAAATGCAGCTAAATCTATAAAAAGTCGCTCTGATAAATGCATTGATAATCCTGTATCAATTCCATAAGCATATTCTGGTTTTAGATTACTATTAGGAACCACCACAGCACCAGGTTCAGAGTCAAAAACTTTTCCTACATCATCAATGTTAGGAGCCCTAAAAGCCGAGGAAAGATTACATTTTAAAAGCATGTCATCGTTTATACTATAAGACAATCCAAAGTCGCCAGTTAGAGCACCGTTTTGTAGATTTGCATTTTCAAATGGTAAATTTAGAAATGCATTATTAGATTCAAAATCTGATTTTAATACCAGATAATTATAACGTAATCCTGTTTGTAAAACTAGGTCAGAACGTGGTTGTATTTTAATCTTAGAATAGACCCCTAGTGAGTGTGTTAAACCACCATCTGGATATCTAGAATAAGTAGGAGAAAAAGTATTATTATTTACATCATGGATAGTAGCATCAGATGCCACTTTATTGAACAAATATTCAACACCATAAAACAATTCACTATTATTGGAAATACGTTTTTCCAAATCAATATTAAGACTAACAGCATTTAAAATTTCATTTCTATGTCTTAAAGTACTCTCTTGAAATTTTCGATCATTTCTACTTTCTTTGAAATTTTGATAAGCTACTATTGCATTAAGTTTATCGTAGAAATAAGATAACGACTTATTCTCATTAAATTGTAATGAAGACATAAACCATTTTTGAGGTCCATAGTACCACTCGGCATATTTTAAATGATCCCCTGAATTTATAATTAAACGGTCATATCTTGGTATATCAGACGTCGCCGAATAATAAATACCAAGATCAAAAAAGGCATCAGATTTTGGAGTGTATCTAACTTTTTGATTCAAACTCATTTGACTATACCCTGTATTATTTTGAATTAGATTATTCTGATTATTTTTTATTAAGTCATCATTCTTTGTATCTATATAATTATACCTCAGATAGTCAGATGGCCCGTATTTACCCATTCTTAAATCATCGAAATCTGAATATGAGGCACTCGTAAGAAATCCCCATTTTTTAGTACCAAAATTAAAATCAAGATGTGCTGTTTTTTCTTGATTAGCAGATGCATATCTAGTGTTTAAGTTTATACTAGATTCTAATTTATCTGTCAGATATAATTTTGGTTTTTTAGTAAAAAAACTCATAACCCCCCCAATAGCGTCACTACCATAGATTACTGCTCCTGAGCCTAAAATAACTTCAGATCTGTCTAATGAAAAAGGATCAATTGAAATTACATTCTGAATATTACCACCTCTGAAAATGGAGTTGTTCATTCTAACACCGTCTACAATAATTAATAATCTATTCGCTGAAAAACCTCTTATCATTGGGCTTCCCCCTCCTAATTGGCTTTTTTGAACATACACATTACCCGTGTAACCTAACAAATCAGCACTGGTTTGTGGATTCATCAAAGCTATTTCCTCTGTATTAATTTGTAAAACCTTTTGTGGTACTTCGCGTTGATTTTGTTGGAACTTAGATGCAAAAACAATAACTTCATTTAAACCTTGAATATGGCGTTTTAAATAGATTCGTTTTTTGGTTTTAATTTCATTAAATGAAAGCCTCTTTCTTACATAAAGTAAGTTTTTGAAAATAATGTCGTCTCCGCTAGAAAAATATTCTAAAGACACTTTACCATCAATGTCACTTATTTTAAAAACTGTTTTTGAAGCATTAAAAACAGAAACCCCAGATATGGGTTCATTAGTTTTAGAATCGAGAATTGTTATCTGTTGAGCATAAAATGCACTTGAAGACAAAAAAAAGCATATTAATAACAACCTAAACTGCATTATGAAAACAATGTATTTAGCACTTCTAATGATTTTGGATGTCTAAAGTCAATTAAATGTAATTCAAAGTAGAGTAATAAATTGTTTAAGAAATCATTTCTTTGTTTAGAATTCATTTTTACTAATCCATAAGATTCAAAATCTGACTTTAAAAATGCTTTCATAAAGAACGCACTTTCTCCTTCAATTACATAATTGTCTTGTAAGTTTAACTCAAATTTACCAGTTCTCAAATTAAAACTATCCGGTGACTCATTGCTAAAATCGGGATAAAATCCTAAAAACTTTGTAAGCTTGACTAGAAAAAACAAATGAAAATTAGCAAAATGATCACTCAAATCAAGATAAGTAAATGCTGTTTCCAAAAATTCAAACAGAGATATATTTTGATGTTCTTCTCTAATGGAAGACGTTAAAACTTCAGATAAAAACATCGCAATTGAAGATTTAAAAACATTAGTATATAAAGAGGTGTACAGATAATTTGAAGTCACATCTGTAACAGTTTTTAAATCATTATTTTTTGCTGATGTTGAAATTAAGTTTTGAGAAAGCACTTGATAAAAAGCTGCCTTTGCACTCCCTTTTTTTGGCTTGTATGCCCCTTTATGAATAAATGAAACTAGCCCTATTTCTCTACTAAAAGCTCTTATAATTAAATCGTTGTCCTTATACCTAAGCGTAGAAAGCACAATACAATGATATGTTTGCATGCTATCTTACAATTAATACTTTAATGGTCTTTGTCTCAAAAGTTGATAAATCTGAAATTAAGAACAAATATACTCCAGTTGCAACTATATTATTACTCAAATTTTTACCATTCCATATAGCTGTACCTCCATCAATAGCAAAATTTTTACTGCTTGATCGATAATTTACATTAGACTGTGCCTCTCCAACTAAATTTCCAACCACATCCGTAATTTTAATATTTACATTGTCTGTGAGTCCTTTTAACTTTACACCTTTATTAATATTATTAAGATTTGAATACCCCAAAACATCATATTCTGGTCTTACAGGGTTTGGATAGGCATAGACCTTAGATAGATCACCTTGTGTTGATGTTCCCCCAGATATGAATGAAACCAAACCATTTTCTGTGGCAATGAAAACCTCTCCTGTTGTTTTCTCAATTGAAATATCTAAAATTGAATTTGAAGGTAACGGAGAATTCTCTTTTGTAAAATGATAAATGGTTTGCTGTCCATCAGGAGATACATAAAAAACACCCGAATCAGAAGTCCCAACCCACTTATTATTTGATCCATCAACTTCTATTGCTGTTAAAAACTGACTAAAAAATAACTCCTGCGCCAAACCATCTTCTTCAACAATAATTTCATCCACCTCAACATTAGGATCATCAAAAGCTCCTTGGGTATTATACAACACTCTCAAACCTTGTTTTGTTCCAATCCACAAATTATTATTCAAGTCCAAAGCAATACTTTTAACAATATCAGAGGGCATATTAGTATCTTCGCCACTAATATTAACTATTTCAAAATTGCCAACAGTTTTAACGCCAATTACACCTTCTCTGTTATTGGCTAGCCAAACTGTTCCATTATCATCAACTACTAATTCATTAGTCCCTCTATCTCCTGCTGTCAAATTATCTACATCTGAACTCAAATCATAACTTTTCCAATTATTACTACTAATATTATAAGCATGAAGATGATCATTTGACATTACATTAGTTACCCATAATACACCACTATTATCAAAACTAGAAGCACCTATTCTTAATTGATCAGAAGTAGAAGATATTGGTAATAAAGAAGAATTAGAGTCGTCGTGTAACATTTTTGGAATAGTATCATTCAATTCTAACAAACCATCAAAAAGTGATGAAATAAATACTTGATCTGGATTTGACGGGTTAATTGCTATTGAATTCAATTCTTGAGCTCCTAGTAAACTATCATATGGAATATTAGTCCATTCATCATTTATCAATCGACTTATTCCTCGTTTATCAATAGACGGGTTATATGGATTAAACGTTTCCGAATAAGCCCCATAAGAAACCCAGAGCTCATTGTTTGTTGCTTTAATCTTGAAAGGCTGATTTAAAATAGGTCCAAATGGAATTATAAAACTATTGTCTTGTTGCGCTGATAAGTCAACACGCATGAGCCCTTCTAAATTAGTCCCAGTAAAAACCTCCTGATTTTCTAATAAAGTTTCAGAAAATCTTAAATTGGAATTTGTAGGTATAGTTTCAACAAAAATCAAATTCAAATCATTATCAAATAATTGAATTTCATTTGAAAATGTTAACACCAATTGATCAAATCCTGCTCTAAAATCAATTGGAATTGATTGTAGTGGCTCTTTAGGAATTAAACCGGTTTGTTCTAGTTCATATATTATCCTGTCTGATTTTACAGTAAAAAGTTTATTGGAGACAACTTGGACGCCATAATAATTGCCTGTATAAGCTTGCCATTGATTAAAATCTGTTTTGTTAGGATTATCTATGTCAATATATTTTAAACCACCGTTGTCTCTACATGATGCATATAGTACATTATTAAAAATAGCAGTTTGAGTTACAGTAACTGTAGAGCCATTATTTCCAAGAAAATAGGTATCTCCAAATTGAAATGTTGAAATATCATAGACAGATATTCCAAAATCAGTAGCTATGTAAACAAGATTTCCATCTGAAGTAAAATGATTAATTCCTTTTCTGTTTTGAGGAATTGAAGATTTATTGACAATATCCACTACCGTTAACACATTACCATCAGGCTTTATTATTTCTATCAATCCATTGGTATAACCAATGATAATGATGTCACTACTTTCTGCATAATGGATTTTGGAAATAGTCTCTCCAGATAAGCCATCTAAAGAAGAATATTTTCTTATGAATTCATCTTCTAAATCAAAAGTAAAAATAGCATTATCTGAAGCAGCTATAATTTTTTGTGCCCCTGAGGATACTGAAACTATTGAATTATATGACACATAAGCATTCCACAACCCGTTATAATCTTGAGACGATACTATAGAAGTGCTAAAAATAAAGCCTATAACAATAACTAACTTTCTCATACATGATATAAACTTCAAATATAAAATATTAGTACAAGTGCCCTTAAAATGTTTTAATAAAAAAGCGCACATTTTACAATGTGCGCTTTCATATACCAATTGATTATTTAATTTAGACAACCCCTTGAGCTAGCATTGCATCAGCAACTTTTACAAACCCAGCAATATTGGCTCCTTTAACGTAATCAATATATCCTTCTTCATTTTTACCAAACTCAATACAAGAATCGTGAATTTGATTCATAATCTCTTTCAATTTAGCATCTACCTCATCTCTTGTCCAATTATATCTCAAAGAATTTTGAGTCATTTCTAGACCTGAAGTTGCAACACCTCCCGCATTTGATGCCTTTCCAGGAGCAAATAAAATTTTAGCATCGTGAAAAACTTTAATTGCGTCTTTAGTAGATGGCATATTTGCACCTTCGCTAACACAAACACAGCCGTTATCAACAAGAATTTTAGCATCAGTTCCACCAAGTTCATTTTGTGTAGCACAAGGCATTGCTATATCACACGAAATATGCCATGGTGTCTGCCTTTCAAAAAATTGAGCATTAGGATATTTGGATACATATGATTTAATGCGCCCGCGCTCTACATTTTTTAAATGCATAACATATTTAAGTTTTTCTTCATTGATACCGTCCTGATCAAGAATAAATCCTGAAGAATCAGATAAAGTAATTACTTTTCCACCCAATGCAAGAACTTTTTCAGCTGCATATTGAGCAACATTTCCAGAACCTGAAATAACAACCGTTTTACCTTTGATCTCTTGGCCTTTTGTATTTAACATACTTTGAGCAAAGTAAACACAACCATATCCAGTAGCTTCAGGACGAATTAATGAGCCTCCCCAAGACATTCCTTTACCAGTAAGCACTCCAGTAAATTCATTTCTTAGTTTCTTATACATTCCAAATAAAAATCCAATTTCACGACTTCCAACCCCAATATCACCAGCAGGAATATCTGTGTTAGGTCCAATGTGCCTAAATAATTCACTCATAAAGGAGTGACAAAATCTCATAATTTCATTATCACTTTTACCTTTAGGATCAAAATCACTTCCCCCTTTACCCCCACCCATCGGGAGTGTTGTTAAACTGTTTTTGAAGACTTGTTCAAAAGCTAAAAACTTTAAAATACTCATGTTAACTGTTGGATGAAAACGTAAGCCTCCTTTGTAAGGGCCAATGGCAGAATTCATTTGCACTCTGTAACCACGGTTAACTTGTATCTCCCCTTTATCATCAACCCAACATACTCTGAAAGATATAACACGCTCAGGTTCTACCATTCGTAACAAAATATTTTTACCATGGTAAATATCATTATTTACAATGTAAGGAATTACTGTTTCAGCAACTTCTTCAACCGCTTGCATGAATTCAGGTTCATGTCCATTTCGTTCTCTAACTAAATCTAAAAAACCTTCAATTTTTTCTTTCATAAAATAATTTTTAATTACAGGCTTCAAAACCGGTGTAAATATACATTTTTATCAAAATAAAGTATATTAAATTTTCATATTCTTAAAATAAGTCTCGTAAACTGATTATTAAGAAATATGACTAAGCTGCATTTTTCCTACAAGATTGATTTTAATAAATTGTAGATATCGATGATATTCATATATTTGTCGATTAATTACCTTATATACCAGTTTAACTAATGCCCAAAAAACACCTCTTCTTACTAACGATATTATCGTTGATAAGCTTGGTAAATTTATATGCTCAATTTGGGTACTCATCTGAGTTAGGTATTGTTTTTGGACCCACCTCATTCCAATCAGATTTTGGATCTAGAGAAGACACTGAAGCTTATGCCGGAAATTCAGGTTTTGGAATTGGTGTTGTTCACTACCTAAATTTATCCATATCATCTGGTTGTAATTGTTACACCAGAGACACCTATTTTAATGATCATATAAAAATACGCAGTGAAATTTCATTTAATTCAACAGATTTAAATCACTTTGGAAGATGGGTAAGTGACGAAAAAGAATCTGAAGCTTCAAAAAAACTTAGAGCTCATAGTGGAAAAGTCAATAATTTTGAATTAGGTACTGGTATTGAATATTTTCCATTGAGTGTCACCAACTTTCAAAACTATTTAACAAAATTTGCTCCCTATATTAGTATTGGAGCTCACGCTACCTATAGTATTCCGGGCGTAAGCACTACTTATGGAGATCAAGATATTAATAATCCTAATAACTTCTTCCCTGGCTGGGAGCCTGGATCAATAAATATTGAGGAATCATGGGCGTTGTCAATTGTTGGAAGTATCGGAACAAGATATAAGCTAGCCCAATATTCAGATGTTGTTATAGATATGCGTTGGCAATATTTTAATAAAGACACTATTGATGGCTTAGATCATAATCTTCCATCAAATAAATTTAATGACTGGATGATCTGGTTAAATATGGGCTACGTTTACTATTTAGATTAAAAACTATCCAATAGCTTGCTTTAGATCAGCTATAAGATCATCAGCATCCTCTATACCAACACTAAGTCTTATCAACGAATCAACTACACCTGTTTTTTCTCTTTCTTCTTTAGGAATACTAGCATGGGTCATACTTGCTGGATGTCCCGCTAAAGACTCAACACCTCCAAGAGATTCAGCTAGTGTAAAAATCTTTAAAGATTCAACAATCTTTATAGCTTGTTCATAATTATTCCCTTTTGTAACAAAAGATAACATCCCCCCAAAATCTTTCATTTGTCTTTTAGCAATGTCATGATTAAGGTGATTTTCTAGGCCTGGCCAATAGACCTTTTCAATTTCGGAATGGCCATTTAAAAAATCGGCCACCTTTTTAGCATTCTCACAATGACGCTGCATTCTAACATGAAGTGTTTTTATACCTCTAAGCATTAAAAAACTATCTTGAGGACCGCATATAGCACCACTAGCATTTTGAATAAAATATAATTTTTCAGCAAGTTCAGAATCATTAACAACAAGGGCTCCCATAACAACGTCACTATGTCCTCCGAGATATTTTGTAGCTGAATGCATAACAATATCAGCTCCCAAATTTAAAGGTTGTTGTAAGTATGGTGTTGCAAAAGTATTATCTACTGCAAGTAATATACTATTGGATTTAGCAATAGCAGATACCGCTTCAATATCTATAATATTCATCATAGGATTGGTTGGTGTCTCTACCCAAAGCAGTTTGGTGTTTTCGTTAATGGCCTCAGAAATGGAATTAACATCAGACATACCAACAAAATGAAATTTTATACCAAAATCCTGAAACACTTTAGTAAAAAGCCTATAAGATCCCCCATATAAATCATTGGTTGAAATAACCTCATCACCAGGTTTTAATAACTTCATGACTGCATCTATAGCTGCAAGACCTGAACCAAATGCCAGACCATATTTGCCGTTTTCAATTGATGCAAAAGCATGTTCTAGAGCATTACGTGTAGGATTATGAGTTCTTGAATATTCATAGCCCTTGTGACCTCCAGGTGTGGTTTGTGCGTATGTTGAAGTCTGATAAATTGGTGGCATCACTGCTCCATATGCTTTATCATGTTCTTGACCGCCGTGAATTGTTTTTGTATTAAATTTCATACACCGTAATTTTCCACAAATCTATAGTAATAATAGGTGTATTCAAAATGATTGAATGAACATTAAAAATTTGAAGATATCTTTTACTGTTTTGGCTCGGTGAGCTTTTTAATTATTGGTCCTACAGTAAGTCCCTGTCCAATTATTGAAAAAACAACCACCACATAAGTCATTACTAAAAATAATTCACGATACATATCTTTAGGCAAGCTTAAAGCCAAGGCCACAGATATCCCTCCTCTCAAACCACCCCATGTCATTATAAGATTAGTATGAGGTACAAAATTAAGGCGCTTAGCAAAAGTTTTAATGGGTAACCACAACGACAGATAACGGCATAATAAAATAAATGGTACCGCAATTAATCCTGCCAAAATATAATCCAGTCTAAAGGTTAAAACTAAGATTTCCATCCCAATTAAAACGAATAAAATAATATTAAACAATACATCTATTAATTCCCAGAATTTATCTACATACCCCTCAGTTTCTTTTGACATGGCCGCCTGCCTTAATTTATCGTTACCAACTAGTAGCCCAGCAGTTACCATAGCTAGAGGTGAAGATAAATGCCATTTGTGAGCAATTAAAGTTCCTCCCATGACTATGGCGATAGTTATAATCACTTCGATTTCGTAGTTATCAATAGACTTCATCATTTTAAAAGCAATCCATCCTAAAATTAAACCAAGGCCAATTCCTCCAAAAACTTCTTGAGTAAATAGTTTTAATATACTTACAGGTTCCACATCAGCTCCAGAACTTTTAGCTATTGAAAGTATTGTTAGAAATACAACAACCCCAACCCCATCATTAAACAAAGACTCTCCAACTATTTTGGCCTCTAATTTCTTAGGTGCATTAGCCTTTTTTAAAATACCAAGAACAGCAATGGGATCTGTTGGTGATATGAGAGCCCCAAATAAAAAACAATACACCAAAGAAACGTTTAAGCTCAATAAAGAAAGTATGCCATAAACCACCACTCCTACTAGAATTGTAGATACAATTACCCCTAGAGTAGAAAACATTAAAACTGGACCTCTATGAATTTTAAGTTGATCAAAATTAGTATGGAGTGCACCTGCAAAAAGCAGAAAGCTTAACATAATATCCATGAGCACAGTTTCAAAATCAATTGCAGAAACCAAGGCACGCTCTCGAATTAGAATAGCATCATTAAACTGACCAATAATTAATACAGATATCGTAAAAAGAAGCGTAATTGTCATTAAACCAATAGTTGTTGGTAGCTTTAAGAATCGCACATTAACATATCCAAATACAGCAGATAAAACAATTAGTATAGAAATTATAGCGTAGTAATCCATAATAAATTAGATTTTAAACAAAACTATAGTAAACTATTTAAATGATTACAAAAACTCATGTCAAAATTATATCGCCTTTGTTGTATTAGTAATGTATTGGTGATTTTTGTGTTTGAGTTTAAATTTTTTAATACATTGAAAACGAACTAATTAACAATTTTATGAAAAACTTAATATTGATAATTTTTTATCAATGGCTTCTTTTGCCAACGAAAACCCCAAAACCATTTCAACAAATCTTAACCAAGAAACCACTAACAATCTCAACGATTTTAATGATGGCCTCTTAAATAATGGTGATTTTGAAGACGGTAGCACTTCTTGGATTGAAGGCGTTGATGATAACAGTCCGGCACCTGTTGTAACTGACAGTGAAGGCAACAAACACTATTCTAAAAACGTTACCAGTGCTGGGGAAGTATTTACCGTTAACTTGAGCCAAAAACTGCCAATAGTTCAAGGTAAAACGTACGAGCTTAGTTTTGATGCCTGGTCAGACCGTGAACGTAATATGGTGGTTGGAATAGGCTTAAGTGCCCCTGATTGGAGTAATGACCAAGAAATCATAGATTTTAACACAGAACGTAAGACATATACTGTCTACTTAAGTTCTGCTTCATTCAGTGGAAGTACATGCCGCGTATTTTTTGATATGGGTGGCAACGTGGGTCTTGTTAACATTGACAATGTCTCACTAAAGGAGGCATGTGCAAGTCCAAGTTTTACAACTTCAGATGCTACTTTTGATGGCGTTTCGTTTACATGGAATACAAATCCAGAGATTGATAGCTACACCGTAGAAATATCTTATGATTTGTTCACACCTGGTGATGGAACGGCCACAAGTTATGTATTCTCAGACAGTGAACCACAACCCTATGTTATAACTGGTTTAGAAGATGGTGCCAAATATTTTATCTCTATAAAATCCAACTGTGGAGACTCTTATTCTGCGCCAATAGGCCCAAACTATTTGTTTACACTTTGGGATGAGGTTGTAGATTGTCCCGAAGTCATAACCCCTCCATATTTTAATGATTTTGGAAAAGAAGCGCCATATGGATGGAGCTCTGTACCAATGGATAAGCCCAGAGCAGAGTTTTTAGAGTGTAATACACTTATAGATGCTGATGCTGAACAAATTACTGAAAGTAGTGATAACTGGGGTTTATTTGCAGACAACTTTAGCTCTGGAGTTGACAATGTATTTGCCATATCGTTCTCCTTTGATTTAAATCAATCTGTAGGCCTTAATGTTGACAACTATGTGGCTATAGGTCCTATTGATTTAACAAATGCCTCTTCGGCAGAACTTAAATGGAAAGTAAGATCATATAGTCAAGATTACTATCAAGAGAATTACACCGTTTACATTTCAGACACGGATGAGGTCAGTGATATATTAGCCTCAACCACCAATTTCAATGAAACATTAACCTCTAGTGATGTTGGTCAATGGAGTCAGAAATCACTTGATCTCTCATCAGACGTTGGTAAATTGGTTTATGTGGTTTTTAGACACCATGATTCTTACGACCACTATTTTATTGGATTAGATGATATAGAAATCACCACAGAGACTCTTGGTAACAAAGAGTTTAATATAAACCTAAGTTATTACTTTAATAGAGCAACTAAATCTTTAGAACTCGAGGCGTTATCTCATATTAAAGAAGTAAGTATATATGATATGAACGGTAGACTAATTAATCTAGAAACCCCTGACACACTAAAGTCTAATATTGATTTTAATGATATTCCAAAAGGATTATATATTGTTAAAGCTAAAACTGATCAAGGATTTAAGAGTATAAAAGTCCTAAATCAATAAATCATTTAAATTTTAAAAGTGGCAGTTTTTTCTGCCACTTTTTTTATACCATCATTTTAGAGCAAAACCTACAAATCACTTACTTTTGCATTTTAAATTATCCAATATTCAATGCGCAAAATTTTTTATCTAAGTAGCTGTAGCACATGTAAAAGAATTATTAACGAACTGCAAAATATTAATCAATTCGATCTTCATGATATCAAAACCCAACCACTAAATGAGGAAGATCTAAAAATGCTTTTTAAGTTCTCTGGTTGCTATGAAGCCTTATTTAGTAAAAGAGCTATTTTGTACAAAACTTACGATTTAAAAAATAAAAATCTATCAGAATTAGATTTTAAATCATACCTATTAGAACATTACACTTTTTTAAAACGACCCATTATAATTTTTAATGACACCATTTATATAGGCAACTCAAAAAAAATTATTGAAGAAGCCAAAAAAGCAATTAATGAACAGTAGATTTTTAGCGCTTATTGCAGCCTTTATGGTTCAAATCATTTACGGTTTCACATTCACTTTTGCAAATGATGTTATTGATGGCGGCTATGTAAGACCCTACGGATTTATTTTATTAAGAACACTTATAGCAACGCTTTTATTTTGGATTCTTGCTTGTTTTACCCCACAACAAAAAATCGACAAAAAAGATTTTAAAACCTTTTTTTACGCTTCATTTTTTGGAATGGTTTTAAATATGTTAACCTTTTTCAAAGGCCTTGAATACACTACACCTATTCATGCCTCGGTTATCATGACAGTAGTCCCTATAATTGTACTGGTAATGTCGTCCATTTATTTAAGTGAACGTATTACCAAGTTTAGAGTTATTGGAATTATTGCTGGATTTTCTGGCGCCCTAATTTTGTCTTTATATGGTAAATCCAGTCAACAAGGTGATGACATTCTTTTAGGAAACGCCTTGGTTTTTGTGAATGCGGTTTCTTATGCGGTTTACTTAATTATCATTAAAAAACTAACGTATAAATACCATCCGTTTACATTTATAAAATGGTTGTTTTTATTTGGTTCTATAATGACTATTCCTTTCGGATTCAACGAAGCCTTATCTATAGATTTTAGTAGTTTCTCCGGTTACACATACTTTGCGATTGCTTTCGTGATAGTAGGTGCTACTTTTGGAACATATTTACTCAACCCATTAGCCATGACCAAGCTTAAAGCAAGCACCATCGGAACGTTTTTATATCTACAACCATTTGTAGCCGGTGCCTTTGCTATTTTTATGGGGAGTGACTCCCTAGATGGCGTAAAAATTATTGCAGCATTGCTTATATTCTTTGGTGTATTCTTAGTTAGTCTAAAAACTAAACCTGTTAATTAGTACTAGTCCAATTTTATTACCTTTGTGATGCTTTACACAACAATCCTATGATACAATCAATGACGGGCTTCGGAAAAGCCGTTGTTCAATTACCTTCTAAGAAAATTACTATTGAAGTGAAATCACTTAACAGTAAAAACTTAGACCTTAATGCTAGAACACCATCTGCATTTAGAGAAAAAGAATTAGAAATTAGAAAGCTTTTAGCCTCGAAACTTGTTCGTGGTAAAATTGATTTTTCGCTTTTTTCAGAAACTACAGGTGAAGCATCTGCCACTAAAATTAATATTCCAGTTGTTGAAGGCTACATGAAACAACTTGAAAATATTGTGTCTGGTGATGCGTTACATCACTTAGAAATGGCTATAAAATTACCTGATGCAACTTCTACTGTTAGAGAAGAAATTAATGAAGATGAATGGAAAGCTATTGAAACCGCAATTAATGGTGCTGTTTCTAATATTTTAGAGTATAGAGCTGACGAAGGTATTGTACTTGAAAAAGACTTTACCAATCGTGTTGAAAATATAAAAACACTTCTTGCCAAGGTTATTAAAATAGATCCAGAACGTATTGAGTCTGTGAGGGCCCGTCTTGAAAAAGGCATATCAGAACTTAAAGAAAAAGTAGATGAAAACCGATTTGAACAAGAATTGGTCTATTATATCGAAAAGTTTGATATCACTGAAGAGATGGTGCGTCTTCAAAATCATTTAGAGTATTTTATCGAAGCGCTTGAAACTCCAGAGTCTAATGGTAAAAAACTAGGTTTTATTGCTCAAGAAATGGGTAGAGAAATCAATACTATTGGTTCCAAATCTAATTTCGCTCCCATGCAAAAGCTAGTCGTTCAAATGAAAGATGAACTTGAGAAAATTAAAGAACAATTACTAAACGTGCTCTAATGTCAAAGGGAAAACTTATTGTCTTTTCAGCCCCTTCAGGTTCAGGAAAAACAACCATTGTAAAACACTTACTCCAAAAACAAGAACTCAATCTTGAGTTTTCAATCTCTGCAACTTCAAGAGAACAACGTGGATCTGAAATAGATGGGAAAGATTATTATTTTTTAAGTTTTAAAGATTTTAAAAATAAAATTAAAAACGATGAATTTTTAGAGTGGGAGGAAGTCTATAGAGATAACTTTTACGGCACATTAAAAACAGAGGTGGAGCGTATTTGGTCCGAGGGCAAACATGTTATTTTTGATATAGATGTCTCGGGCGGGTTACGTATTAAGAGGAAATTTCCAGAAGAAACCCTAGCTATTTTCGTTAAGCCACCTAGTATTGATGAACTTAAAAGACGTCTCAAAAAAAGAAAGACCGAATCGGAAGATAAAATTAATATGCGCGTCGCTAAAGCCTCTGCAGAATTAGCTACTTCTCCACTATTTGATACTGTTGTTGTAAATGAAAGTTTAGATAAAGCTTTGGAAGATGCTTACCAATTGGTAAATAAATTTGTAAACGCCTAAGCAATGACTATTGGTTTATATTTTGGAACATTTAATCCTATCCATGTAGGCCATCTCATCATAGCAAATCATATTGTTGAACATACCAATCTTGATAAAATTTGGTTTGTAGTAACCCCACACAACCCCCTAAAAAATAAAAAAACACTTTTAGATAATTATCAACGTTTGGAAATGGTTCATATGGCAACATCCCCATATGATAAACTTGGTGTTTCAAATATTGAATTTGGTTTACCCCAACCTAATTACACTATAAATACCCTTGAACACATTAAAGAAAAACACACCAATCATTCTTTTGCATTAATTATGGGTGAAGACAATCTAAAAAGTCTTCACAAGTGGAAAAACCATGAATTACTTCTTAAAAATTATGAGATCTATGTTTACCCAAGGGTAACTAAATTATCAGATAACAACTTATCAAATCATTCTAATATTCATTTTGTAGACGCGCCCATAGTTGAAATCTCATCAACTTATATTAGAAAAAATATCAAAGAAGGAAAGAATGTCGAACCTTTACTTTCAACAGAAGTTTGGAAGTATATTGATGAGATGAATTTTTATAAAAACTAAAGTTCTAATCTTTTAATTTTATAATCAGGCTAATTTTTAAAGACCATTGTTAATAAGCCTGAAATGCATCTTCTATATGCTCAATTTTAAATCCTGTATCTGTCTTTAAAACCGCAATAATATCAAAACGTACTTCGAGATCTGAAGGCAATTTTTCTAGATAATGATTTGCAATAGCTATAAGGTGATTTTGTTTGTTTTGAGTTACAAATTCTTCTGGTGCTCCAAAATAAGGATTTGATCGTGTTTTAACCTCTATAACAACCAAAACACCATAATTTAAAGCTAAAATATCAGCTTCCAAACGGCCATATCTGTAATTGGTTTCTAATATAGTATACCCTATGTCTTTTAAAAACTGAATGGCCTGTTGCTCTCCAATTAGTCCAAGGGAGTTATGGTTGGCCATTTTAGTGGTTTATTTTTAACTCCACACTATCTCCAAAAGTTTCTAGACTTACAGTTGCTCCAAGGATTAAAGCTTGATTTTTAATTTCATGCCCTGCATCAAAACCAAAGAATACAGGAAATTCATAATTCTTAACTACATCTAGAATCAAAGATTCAATAGAGCAACCCCATTCAGGATTATTAGATTTAATATTCGTAAAATTCCCTACAACTAAACCCTTACAGAGTTCAAAAAAACCTGCACGCTTTAAACTTTGCATTAAACGATCTATATGGTATTTATACTCACCTATTTCTTCAATAAATATGAGTTTATCTTTAGTGTTTGGCAGTGACTCAGATCCCAACAGGTGTTGTAAAAGCGTTAAATTACCTCCTATTAACTCCCCTTTTGCTTCGGTCCCTTTATTGTTGGTGTTTTTAGCAAATTTGTATTTCAAATTTTCACCTAACAATGCCTTTTTAAAGGTGGCTTTACTTACATCAAGTTCAGCACTTTCCCTATCAAGATTCACCCCCATCATACCATGTATAGAAGCCACACGTAATTTGTTTAAATGCGCATGTAAAACTGTTATATCAGAATATCCAATAAGCCATTTAGGTTTATTTAAAAATAATGTAAAATCTAAATCATCAATTATTCGAGTTACGCCATAACCGCCACGCGCACACCAAATGGCTTTCACCTTTGGATGATCTAGTGCCCATTGCATATCTGCAGTACGTTCTTCATCACTTCCTGCAAAATGATTGGCCTTACTAAATAAATGAGGCGCAGATAACACATTAAGACCCCACGATTGCATTAGTGCCTTTGCATTTTCTATTTGCTGCGTCTTATTAATTAAGATTCCTGCTGGAGCCACAATGGCTACGGTATCGCCAGCAACTAAAAAATCGGGGTGTAACATAGGCTCTTCTTTAAATTGAGAATTATACAACGATTGCGCCCCTAAATTAAAGACACACACCAATAAACACATCAACAAATTCAAGCGGTACGCATTCATAAAAGGGCTTTTTGTAAATGTACATTTTTTTTCTAATTCGCTTTTAAAATACTTACTTTTGTGCATCTTATAAGCTTATACATACTATGTCGAAACGATTCACCATAACTGCTGCACTACCATATACTAATGGTCCAATTCATATTGGTCATCTAGCAGGCGTTTATATTCCAGCAGATATTTACGCACGTTACCAAAGACAAATTGGAAATGACGTCGCCTTTATTTGCGGTAGTGATGAGCATGGTGTTCCAATTACTATAAAAGCAAAAAAAGAAGGGGTAACACCACAAGATATTGTTGACAAATATCATGCTATTATCAAAACTTCTTTTGAAGAATTTGGTATATCTTTCGACAACTACTCTAGAACATCAGCACAAATTCATCATCAAACAGCTTCAGATTTTTTTAAAACGCTATATGATAAAAATGAATTTGTTGAGGAAGTAACAGAACAATTATATGACGCTGAGGCTAAGCAATTTCTTGCAGATCGCTTTGTAATTGGCACCTGTCCAAAATGCGGAAATGAGGAAAGTTATGGTGATCAATGTGAAGCTTGTGGAACAAGCCATAACGCCACAGATCTCATTAATCCTAAATCTGCAATTACGGGAAATACTCCAATACTTAAAGAAACTAAGCATTGGTTCCTACCATTAGATAAGCACGAGTCCTTTCTAAAAGAATGGATTCTCAAAGGTCATAAAAAAGACTGGAAACCTAATGTTTATGGACAGGTTAAATCTTGGATTGATGATGGGTTAAGGCCTCGTGCAGTAACCCGCGATTTAGATTGGGGAATACCAGTCCCTGTAGACGGCGGCGAAGGCAAAGTTTTATATGTCTGGTTTGACGCTCCTATTGGATATATCTCTTCTACCAAAGAATGGGCAGAACGTAATGGTAAAGATTGGGAAACTTATTGGAAAGATGAAGACACTAAAATGCTCCACTTTATTGGGAAAGACAATATTGTGTTTCATTGTATTATATTTCCAGCCATGTTAAAAGCGGAAGGTTCATACATTCTGCCAGAAAATGTTCCTGCTAATGAGTTTTTAAATCTTGAGGGGCAAAAACTATCAACTTCAAAAAACTGGGCTGTTTGGCTACCAGAATACTTGAAAGAGTTTCCTAACCAACAAGACGTGCTTCGTTATGCCTTGAACGCTAATGCACCAGAGACTAAGGATAATGATTTTACTTGGAAAGATTTTCAAGCCAGGAATAATAACGAACTGGTAGCTATTTTTGGAAATTTCATCAACCGTGTGGTTGTTCTCACTAATAAATATTTTGATGGTATTGTGCCTACACCAAATGCTTTTTCAGAAGTAGATGAAGCCACTTTAACTGCTGTTAAAGCCTACCCTGCAGTGATTGCAAGTGCTATTGAGCGCTACCGCTTTAGAGAAGGTGGACAAGAACTTATGAACTTGGCCCGATTAGGCAACAAGTACCTTGCTGATGAAGAACCTTGGAAAGTCATTAAAACTGATGCAGACCGTGTAAACACCATCATGTATGTAGCGTTACAAATTGCAAGTGCATTGGCTACTTTAAGTGAGCCGTTTTTACCATTTACTTCTGATAGATTAAAGCAAATGCTTAATTACGATGATAATAGCTGGCAAGACATCAGTAGTAAATCTGTATTACTTCCTGCAACTCACCAAATTAATAAAGCCACGCTCTTATTCTCTAAAATAGAAGATAAAACGATTCAAGAACAATTGGATAAACTGGAAGCTAGTAAAAAAGCTAACGAAGCTGCTTCTAAATCCACAGAACCTCAAAAAGACTCCATAAGCTTTGAGGATTTTACCAAACTTGATATTAGAGTAGGAACAATTCTTGAAGCTGAAAAAATGCCTAAAGCTAAAAAACTACTCGTATTAAAAGTTGATACTGGTGTAGATACAAGAACCATTGTTTCCGGTATTGCTGAATCATTTAAAGCTGAAGATATTATTGGAAAACGCGTTACTGTTTTGGTAAATCTAGCTCCAAGAAAATTAAGAGGAGTAGAGAGCGAAGGCATGATTTTAATGACGGAAGACGAACATGGCAAACTTGTTTTTGTTAATCCAGACCAAGATGGAGTACCCAACGGCCTCACTGTTAGCTAATTTTTTACACAAGGTGATGAAAAATGAATTTCTAAAATTCATCCCATTAAAATCATATCCCTGTCATGCTTAAAATAGCCTATCATCCTATTTACAAGCACCCCTTACCAAAGGGACATCGTTTCCCTATGGCTAAATACGAACTCTTACCTGAACAATTATTACACGAAGGCACTTGTACAGAAGCTCATTTTTTTGAGCCAGAAATCCCTAACGATAAATTTATTCTGGCGGTTCATGACCCCGAATACTATTATGATTTAGTAAACATTACACTAGATCAAAGGGCGGCAAGGAAAATTGGATTCCCTTTATCTGAGACTTTGGTTGAACGCGAAGTCATTATAGCCGATGGTAGTATGAAAGCAGCCGTTTATGCTTTAAAACACGGCATTGCTATGAATATTGCTGGTGGTACTCACCATGCCTACACTAATAGGGGCGAAGCCTTTTGTTTATTAAATGATCAAGCTATTGCTGCCAGATACCTTCAAGATAAACATGGTATTAACAATGTCCTTATTGTAGATTTAGACGTACACCAGGGTAACGGCACTGCAGAGATTTTTAGAAACGACCCCTCTGTATTTACCTTCTCAATGCATGGAAAAACTAATTATCCATTTAAAAAAGAAATTAGTGATTTGGATATTGCACTAGATGATCAAACTAATGATGAAACTTATCTCCATATCTTAAAAGAAGAACTCCCCAAACTTATTGCATCTCAGCAACCTGATTTCATTTTCTATTTATGTGGTGTGGATGTAATTGCCAGTGATAAACTAGGAAAGCTAGGTCTAAGTATCTCAGGATGTAAAGAAAGAGACCGGTTTGTGTTACAAACAGCCAAAACTCATCAAATCCCAATAATGTGTTCTATGGGTGGGGGTTACTCTCCAGAACTAAAAACAATAATAGAAGCCCACGCCAATACATTTAGATTGGCGCAGGATATTTTCTTTTAAAGTTTATTAGGACCTAAGCTGAATTTCTACTGGCATTAATATTACCAAAAAGTGATCTGGTAACCAGTTTTTCAAAGACCTCAAGCTCTGCTTTGTCAGGATTATCTTGTTTGTGCAACTCTTGTATGCGCTTTAAAGCAAACTGCTGAATGGTTAACAACGGCAATACAATAGATTCTCGCACATCTATAGATGCTTTTCCTGCAGGCTCATTTTCCATAAGGTCTTTATAACCAGTAAGCTTTAAAATTAATGATTTTGAAGTCAAATACTCCTGATAAATAACATTCCAAAATTCACCAAAAACTTTATCCTCTGCCATATACTTGGTTAAATCAAAGAATGATTTTGATAAGGACATCATGGAATTTTCTATTAAAGTCTTGAAAAATGACGATTCTTTGTAGAGTGCTCTTACTTTATCAAACTCCCCATTATCGTCATAGTGTTTTAAAGCTGTCCCCACACCAAAGAAACCAGGTACATTTTGTTTTAACTGGCTCCAAGATCCCACAAAAGGTATAGCCCTTAAATCCGAAAACACCAACTCCGAGGACTTACCACGTTTTGAAGGACGACTTCCAATGTTAGTTTTAGAGTAGAATTTTAACGTACTCATATGCTCTAAATAAGGTAAAAACTTATCGTGGCCTTTAAAATCAACGTAAGCCTTATAACTGCGATTTGCTAAATCATCCATAACGGCCGTTGACGTATCAGACAGCTTAAATTTACCCTCATTAATATGATTATAAATCCCTGAACTTATAAGCTGTTCTAAATTATATTGTGAGGACTCTTTAGTTCCAAAATTAGAACTAATAGTCTGTCCTTGAATCGTTAATTGCACTTCTTTGTCTTCAATTGTAGAACCTAATGACGCATAGAATTGGTGTGTTTTTCCACCACCACGAGCAGGTGGACCACCTCTACCATCAAAGAAAACAACAACAATATCGTACTTTCTTGACATTTCGGTGAGACGCTCTTTAGCTTTATAAATGCCCCAGTTTGCCATTAGGTAACCCCCATCTTTAGTACCATCAGAGAATCCTAACATGATATTCTGTTTATTCCCTCTCTTTTTAAGATGCGCGCGATACGCCGGGTTTGTATATAACTCCTCCATTACCGCTGGTGCATTTTCTAGGTCGTTTATGGTTTCAAACAATGGTGCTATATCAACCGTAAACTCATCATGGAATGCCACTAATTTGAGCATCGCATATAACTGCATCACATTTAGCGCCGTTTGGTTGTTGCTTATGATGTAGCGATTTGCAGCACATTCTCCGTTTACCTCTTGAATTTCCTTAATCACCTGCATGGTGGTTAAGGTTTTAACCACATCTTCATCTTTAAATTGTGTTACATCTACCTTGCCTTCTATTTCAGAAAGTATCTTAACCTGTTCAGCAGGTGGTAATGATAAAAAGTCTTTATCAAATACATCACTTCCATTAGCAATAAGCTCTTTAACCATATTAGTAAACACGGTATTGTGAACGCGGCTATCTTGTCTGATATCTAGAATGGCAAAATGAAAACCAAACAATTTCGTTTTATTAATTAAGCTGTTTATCTCATTGGCATATAGTGAAGCATATTCCTTTTCTAAGATACTTTTTACTGCTTCAAGTTCACTAACAAAATGATCAAGTGTAATGACTTGAGTCGTATCTTTTTCATAGGTAGCCCTGTACATCTTAGCTTCTAAATCATTGATACGATGATCTACACCTTCAAAAGTTAGCTTACGCTTCAAGCGTCTTAAATCTCTGTAATAATTTTTAATAATAGTTTTATGTAAACGACGGGCTACTTTTCTTGTAATATCTGGTGTTACAAACGGATTACCGTCACGGTCTCCACCTGGCCAGAATCCTATATTAATGATATCGTTAGCTAATTCTTCATTATCAAAAATATTCTGTTTGATGTAGTCATAGATCTTTCCAAAAGACTGATAGTACACGTTTTCTAAGTACCAAATTAAACTCACCGCCTCATCATAAGGTGTGGGTTTTTTCTTTTTAAAGAAAGGCGTTTTTCCAAGCTGTGCCAACAAATTATTAATTGTTGCCAGATCGTTACCTTTTATGGCTTGTTCTAAATCGGTGATAATTCCTAAGACCGCACCAGGATAAAACTGGGTTGGATGGGCCGTAAGTACAATACGCACTTTAAACTCTTGCAAGTACTCTCTGAGCACTTCAAGTTTCCCTGATGACGATGCTTTTTCTTTTAAGCTTCTTAAAGTCCCTATCCCGTCCATATTGTTAACTACAGGAAAAGCAGCGTCCTCAATAGCATCAAAAAGAACGACTTGTCGTTCTATATATTGAATAAAACGAAACAACAAATTAATACGACTTTTTTCGTCACGACGCGCTTGGTACTTTTTAAAAAAAGTATCTACAATTGCTGAAGGATCTTTGCCTTCTTCAAAACCGTTTTTACACGTTTCATGAAACAAAGGCAATAATACACCGGTCTTTTTAATAGTGTCATATGGCAATGTCATGAATACACTATTATATAACCTGAATTTTGCTAAAACATTCTCGTTAAACCGATCTAATTTGGGCTGGGTTGACATGTTAAATTTTTTAAACAGTCGTAAAAATAAAAAAGGAATTCAAAACACCATTCTATTTGCACCTTTAAATGTTTTTTACTTACATTAATTAAGAATTATTTAAAAAATACGCTATCAAACTATCAATTTATAACCAAATTAAACATGAGACCCTCTCTAATGTAAACTATTTTACATAAAACACTTTGAATTAAATAAAAAGCATTTTATATTTGACACATGTTTAATTCAAAACAACATATAGTAATTTCTACTCCCGGTAGGTTGTACCCCCGCCGCCGCTAGTTTTATATCTTAACCTCAACAAACTAACGCATAACTTTTATTACTATTATTTTGAACACTATTTTAAACATATTTTTCCCACTTTTTAGATTCGCTGCAACATTTTTTTCTAATGTTCCTGCACCCCGTCGTCGTCGCCCGTAAGGGTACGGTCTATTTTATGGAACCCAGGTGTGTCCGGTTCCTCTCTCTAAGAAAACACTTAAATTATTTTTTAATCAAACTTATAAGCAATGCAAATCTTTGTTGCTAATAAATCACATAGCATTTATGCAGAAATCATTTGCGGTACCATCGCAGAATCTGCTAATGTAAGAGGTACTGGAATAGCCAAAAGGTCACCGGAATACATTATCTCTAAAATGAAAGATGGGAATGCGGTCATTGCCTTAGATGGTGACGCCTTCGCTGGATTTTGTTACATAGAAACCTGGGAAGGCAAAGCATTTGTGGCCAACTCTGGACTTATTGTACATCCTGATTTTAGAGGTCAAGGATTGGCAAAACTAATTAAAAAGCAAATTTTTGATTTATCACGATCCAAGTACCCTGAATCTAAAATATTTAGTATAACCACAGGTTTAGCCGTTTTAAAAATGAATACCGACTTAGGCTATAAACCAGTAACTTTTTCAGAACTCACAACAGACCAAACCTTTTGGAACGGATGCCAAACTTGTAAAAACTATGATGTATTACAACGTACAGAACAAACTATGTGTTTGTGTACAGGTTTACTCTATGACCCCTCTAAACAAACCGTTGCTAGGAAACCTGCAAAAGCCAAAGCATTTAAACGATTAAAAAGCATTAAAGAAACCCTGTTTCTAAAAAAGAAAAAACAATGAAAAAATTAGTTTTAGCCTACAGTGGCGGATTAGACACCTCATATTGCGCCGTGCACCTCTCTAAAGACCTTGGTTTTGAAGTACATGCTGTAAGCGTTAATACCGGAGGTTTTACTCAAGAAGAAATCAATACAATAAAAGATAAAGCATTAGCCATAGGTGCTAGCACCTACCAAAATATAGAAGCTAAAACCACTTACTACAACAAAGTGGTAAAGTATCTTATTTTTGGTAATGTCCTTAAAAACAATACTTACCCATTATCTGTAAGTGCCGAGCGTATTATTCAAGCGGTAGAAATTATAGAGTATGCCAAATCTATAGGTGCTCAATATATAGCGCATGGAAGTACAGGTGCTGGAAATGACCAAGTGCGATTTGATATGATTTTTCAAACGCTTGCTCCAAATATTGAAATCATAACACCCATTAGAGATAACAAACTTTCTAGACAAGACGAGATCAGTTACTTACAATCTCATGGGGTAGATATGAATTGGGATAAGGCCAAATACTCTGTTAACCAAGGGCTTTGGGGGACTAGTGTTGGTGGTGATGAAACTTTAACTTCTCACCTCCCTTTACCCGAAGCCGCCTACCCTTCGCAACTTAAAAATAAAGACGAAGAACAAGTTATTCTTACTTTTACGAAAGGAGAACTTAATGCTGTTAACGGCATTAGCAAAACTACTGTAGAAAATATTGAAGCATTAAATGCTATAGCCAGTGCATATGCTATTGGTAGAGATATTCATGTGGGTGATACCATTGTAGGTATAAAAGGAAGAGTAGGTTTTGAGGCTGCTGCTGCTTTAATTATAATTAAAGCACACCATTTGTTAGAAAAACATACATTAACAAAATGGCAAATGCAGCATAAGGATTATTTATCGAGTTTTTATGGTATGCATTTACACGAAGGGATGTTTTTAGATCCGGTGTTAAGAGATATAGAGGCCTACTTTAAAAGTAGTCAGGCTAAAGTTAGTGGTGATGTTACCGTGACACTTAAACCTTATCATTTTATTCTTGATGGCGTTAACTCTATACACGATTTAATGAATCCAGACTTTGGAAGTTATGGCGAAATGAATAAAAAATGGAGTGCCGACGAGGCGAAAGGCTTCATAAAGATTTTAGGTAATCAAAATAAAATTTATCACCAAGTAAACTCGGAATCATGATTAAAGCAGGAATTATTGGCGGTGCAGGTTATACCGCCGGAGAACTTATTAGATTGCTCCTCAATCATGAGGAAGTTACCATAGATTTTGTTTTCAGCACCTCCAATGCGGGTAATCCAGTTAGTCATGTGCACCAAGATTTAACAGGATCTACCAATTTAGTATTTACCAATACCATAAATACAGGTGTTGATGTGGTGTTTTTATGTTTAGGCCATGGTAATTCTAAAGCCTTTTTAAATGCCAACACATTTGAAAATCACACCAAAATTATTGACTTAAGTAATGATTTTAGATTAGAGGCTGATGCTGTTTTGAATGGTAAACACTTTGTTTACGGATTACCAGAACTTAATAGTAATAGCATTAAAACCAGTAATTACATTGCCAATCCAGGGTGTTTTGCTACAGCTATACAACTGGCGTTATTACCACTAGCAAAGCATGAATTACTTCAAAACGATGTACATATTAATGCAACAACTGGAGCTACTGGAGCTGGCACTTCCTTATCGGCAACTACCCATTTTACGTGGCGTGATAATAATTTTTCCTATTATAAACCCTTTACACACCAACATTTGGGCGAGATTGGAGAAAGTCTTAAAAGCTTACAATCTGGTTTTAGTAAAGCACTGTTTTTTATGCCAAATCGCGGTAATTTCTCTAGAGGTATTTTTGCTACGGTTTATACTAAGTTTACGGGGTCGTTAGAGGAAGCTAAAGCGCTGTTTAATAGCTATTATGAGCATGCTGCTTTTACGCATGTTTCTGACCAGCCTATTCATTTAAAACAAGTAGTCAATACTAATAAGTGTCTAATTCATTTACATAAACACAACGATACGCTACTAATTAGTAGTGCCATTGATAATTTATTAAAAGGGGCCTCTGGACAGGCCGTTCACAATCTAAACTTAATGTTTGGTTTAAAAGAAACCACAGGCTTACAACTTAAAGCCACTTATTTTTAAAACTAACCCATATGAAAATTGCAATTATAGGAACCGGAAATTTAGGAGGCGCTATTGCTAATGGTCTCATTACTAATAACGCCATAACATCACTGTATCTTACCAAAAGAAATGTAAACGGATTAAGTGCATTTGAGGGCTATAAAAATGTCTATCTCACTTCAGATAATCGTAAAGCCGTTTCGCAATCTGATATTTTAATTTTTGCGGTGCAACCAGCACATTTTGAAACCATATTAGATGATGTAAAAGACTTACTTACCGATAAGCATGTGGTCATTTCAACAATTACAGGTTATGCCATTTCTAAAATTGAGGGCCAAATTGGTAAAGACCAACACATTATAAGAGCCATGCCTAATACGGCCATAGCCGTTGGTAAATCCATGACTTGTTTATGTAGTAATGCTTTAGGTACCAAGCGCATAAAAATAGCCGAAGCCATTTTTAACAGATTAGGTACTTCTATTAGCATTCCAGAATCACAAATGCAAGCCGCTACCGTGGTATGTGCCAGTGGTATTGCGTTTTGGATGCGACTAATTCGCGCCAGTACCCAAGCCGCAATACAATTAGGATTTGACGCCAAAGAAGCCCAATTATTAGCCATGCATACCTGTGAAGGCGCCGCTAATTTATTGGTTACTAACGGCAACCATCCGGAAGAAGAAATTGATAGGGTAACCACTCCTAAAGGTTGTACCATAGAAGGACTAAATGAAATGGAGCATAAAGGTTTAAGCTCCTCTTTAATTCAAGGTATGGTTGCTTCGTTTCAAAAAATTAACAGTATTAAAAAAGATCAGATATGAGTTTATTTGATGTATACCCCTTGTTTGATGTGACACTAGAAAAAGCCAAAGGCATTCATGTGTACGATGATAACAACCAACAGTATTTAGATTTATATGGTGGTCATGCTGTAATTAGTATTGGTCACGGCCACCCTAATTACATCAATGCACTCAAAGGCCAGATGGATAAAATTGGGTTTTACAGTAACTCTGTTCAAAACCCAGTACAAGAGCGTTTGGCTAAAGATTTAATTGAGCTATCAGGTTGTAAAGATTACCAATTATTTATGTGTAATTCTGGAGCCGAAGCTAACGAAAATGCGTTAAAACTAGCCTCTTTTCACACCGGCAAAAAGAAAGTGGTGGCATTTAAAAATGGTTTTCACGGTCGCACTTCGGCTGCTGTTGCAGCTACAGACAATCCTAAAATCATAGCGCCAATTAATGCCCAACAAGATGTTGAATTGGTTGAATTAGGAGATACCCAAGGCTTAGAACATATCCTAAAACAAGGCGATGTTTGTGCTGTTATTATTGAATTTATTCAAGGTGTAGGTGGCTTAGATCAAGGTACCGCAGCTTTTTTTGAAGCTACAGATACTTTATGTAAAACGTATGGTGCTTGT
>JBELHJ010000026.1:1351-31074 GCA_042091495.1 Bacteroidota bacterium | reverse complement strand
ACACCTAAGGACTTTGCATTTTGTGCTCATGCCATAAAATCCCCAAATGACCCTTTTATTGTAGAGAATGCACTTGAGGATGAAAGATTTTATAACAACCCTTTAACTACAGGCGATCCACATGTTATTTTTTATGTTGGTATTCCTCTTCTAAGTTCTAATGGTTATCCCTTAGGAACACTATGTGCTATAGACGACGTTCCGAAAACCATTAACCATAAACAATTAGAACAATTAAAACAATTAGCGCAGCAGACCGTAAAACTTTTTGAACTTAGAAAACAAAGTATACAATTAGATGTTCTTAACCGTGAACTTGAGAGAAAAAACCAACTACTGCTTAGCGCTAATGAGGTAAATGAATTGGGTTCCTGGGAAATGGACATCAAAGCTGAGCATATAAGTTGGTCGGACAAAGCCTACGAGATTTTTGGTGTTCCAACTAGTTTTGATATCAATAAAATTGATTTACCAGATTTCTATTTTCCAGAGTACCGAAGTACGATTTCAAAATCAATAGCTAATTGCATCAATAATGATATACCTTTTAACTTGGTTTGTAAAATTACTGATGCTAAAAACAGTATAAAATGGATAAGAATAACAGGAAAAAAAATATATCAAAAACTTGTTGGAAGTTATCAGGATCTTACAGATATAAAACATGACGAGGTTAGATTTAAATCTATTTTAGAGGGTACTAACGTTGGAATCTGGGAATGGAATGTTCAAACTGGTGAGACCATTTTTAATGAAACTTGGGCACAAATAGTAGGATATACCTTAGAAGAACTTAAACCAATTAATATTGATACTTGGTTAAAATTGGCACACCCAGAAGATCTTGAAGAATCTTCTCGAAGACTAAATGATTGTTTTGAGAAAAAAACAACTTTTTATGAATTTGAAACCCGAATGAAACATAAAGATGGTCACTGGGTTTGGGTTTATGATAGAGGAAAAGTGTTTGAGTGGACGAAAGAGGGAAAACCTTTAATAATGTATGGTACGCATCAAGATATTACTGAACAAAAAAAATCTTCAAATTTACTATCTAAATTATCTACCAAATTTGCACATCTTAAAGGGAAATCTTTTTTTGATTCTGTATCAAAAGATGCCGCGCATTTAAGCGGTCTTGATTTTGTTTTTGTTGGTAAAATTAACCCCGATAGAAAAACCGTTACTGTATTGGGAGGCTACGCTAAGGGTAAAAAAATGGAGAGTTTTACTTACGATCTTGAATTTACCCCATGTGAAAATGTAGTTGGAAAAGAAGCATGTATTTACCCCAATAATATTCAAGAAAAATTTCCATTGGACCACCTTCTCAAAGAAATGGGTATAGAAGGTTATTATGGTTTTCCACTTTTTTCAAAAGAAAATGAAGCTGTTGGTTTAATGGCTGGTTTACACAGTAAAGAAATTGAAAATGGTAAAACTATTGAAAAACTCTTTTATACTTACAGCGACAGAGTAAGTGCCGAGATGCAACGCTCATTTTCAGAAGAGACAAACAAAGAATTAATTAATAGGTTTGAGCATGTTGGTAATAATATTCCTGGTATGATTTACCAATATAAACTTTTACCTGATGGCTCTTCATGTTTTCCCTATGTAAGTAATGGCATCAAAAATATTTATGGCTTAACTCCAGATCAAGTAAAACAAAATGCTTCTGTAGCATTTCAAGTTATTCACCCAGATGATATTGAAAGGGTAACTTTATCCATTCAAAATTCTGCAAAAAACCTTGATCAATGGCAAGACAATTATCGTGTTAATCTACCATCAGGAGAAATGATTTGGGTAGAAGGAAGTGCTACGCCTGAACTCCATAAAGATGGTAGTATATTATGGCACGGCTTTATTCAAAATATTACAAAAAGAAAAGAAGCAGACAGATTGTTACAAGAAGCATTATCCAGGTTACAAGCCATATTAGATGCAAGTAAAAACTTTACAATTGTAGCTACAGATACCACCGGAAAAATAAACTTATTTAACTCTGGAGCTGAAGAACGACTTGGTTATAAACCAGATGAAATGATTGGTAAACATAATCCTACTATTTTTCATCTTAGAGAAGAATTAGAGTCTGAAAGTGAAGCCTTATCTAAAAAATACAAAAAAGAGATTAAAGGTATGGATGTTTTTACCTATGAGCCCAACATAGGGAAACTAAGCACTAAAGAATGGACACATGTGAGAAAAGATGGAACTACAATTCCTGTTTTGCTGTCTATAAACCCAATACAAATTCAGGATGAAATATTAGGTTACCTTGGAGTGGCAGCAGATATTTCAGATTTAAAAAAGGTTGAAAAAGAAATTAGGTCGCTATTAGATGTTACTAAAGAGCAAAATGACAGGCTTAGAAATTTTGCACAAATTGTATCTCATAATCTACGGTCACACAGTTCAGGTATATCCGAAATTTTAAAATTAATTAATCTAGAATTTCCTGATATTAAACAAAATGAATTGATTAAATACCTGGACAGAGGAGTTAATAACTTAAATCAAACAGTTAGTGATTTAAATGAAATCATAAAAGTCAATTTAAGTGTTAATCAAACCTCTAAAATTAATATCTATGATGTGCTACAAAAAAATATAGAAAGTCTTAGTCTTCAGATAAATAAAGCGAATCTAAAAATAATCAACAAAGTTGATAAAAAATTAGTCATCAATGCAGTACCGGCCTATATGGACAGTATAGCACTAAATATGATATCCAATGCCATTAAATATAGAAGCAATGAGAGGTCAAGTTATTTAAAAATTAATTTGGTTGAAGACGATTCTAATATAACCTTATTATTTGAAGATAATGGTAAAGGTATAGATTTAAACCGTCATGGTGACCAACTTTTTGGAATGTATAAAACATTTCATAATAACAAAGATTCAAGAGGTGTAGGTCTTTTTATAACTAAAAATCAAATTAATAGTATGAATGGTAAAATAACAGCAGAAAGTAAAGTTGGTATTGGCACCACATTTAAAATCGAACTACCCACATAAACTTATAAAACCAAAAAATCAAATTAAAAAATGAAAAAAATTGAACTAGCCTGTATTGTTGAAGATGATCCTGTCCACTTATTCATCACCAAAAAATACATGGAAATACCAAATCTTATAAATGAAGTTTTGGTTTATGAAAACGGTAAAGATGCCTTTGATGGTTTAAAAACAAAATTTTACAACAGTGAAAAGTTACCTCAAATTATATTTTTGGATTTAAATATGCCGGTATGGAACGGGTGGCAGTTCTTGAAAGAATTTACTAAACTGTCTACAGATGAAAAAATTACTATTTACATTTTATCCAGTTCCAACAGTGAGGAAGATATAGAAAGAGCTAAACAATATGAAAACATAAAAAATTACTATGTCAAACCTATTGAACTTAGTGAAATGAAGGCAATTTTAATGAATCATGTAACACAAACCAACTTGGCCTAAAATTTCTTAATTTAATTGTTTTAAACCCTATTGTAACATGTTACGGAAGGGTTTAATTTTTAAAATCACATGTACTTAAATTTTTAATTAATTATTTCCTTTCAAGTATTTAATTATAAAACCATTCTAAAATGGTAACTTTAGTTGCAATCATAATTTTCATTTGAACAAAATAATTTTTTTTAAACGAAAAAAGACTATTCTATTTACGCTGGTCTGTATTGGAATTGTAGCCCTACTTTTTAATTACTATGTAAATCAAATTATAGTTGGGCTGGTAAATAAAAATCCAAACAGAACCTATAATATTGAAAATAACAGTATTTCATTTTCAATAATTAATCAATCCATAACGTTTAAGGAAACTGAAGTCAAACAGTTAAACCAGAAAAATCAAACCAACACTGTTTTAAATGCTTCTGTAAAGCAAATTAAAATCAAAGGATTTAGTGTTTATAACCTTGTATTTAATAAAAGAATTATCGCTAATGAAATAATTATAACAAACCCTTTATTTAAAATTAAGTCCGGTGATCAAGAAAAAAAGGTAGCACAAAATTCTAAGTCCATTAACCTTTTTTGGAAAGATATCCTAGATAACTCTATTGTCAAAAATATTACCATTGTTAATGGTGTTGTAGAAACTTTTAAAAATGATGAATTGGGGTTTAGTTCTAAAGGCATAAATATCGCCCTTTATGATGTTAAATTGAATAATAACAAAACTAACAATCCCCTTCCCTTTCTATACAGTGATTTTAATTTAGAAATAGGAGCCACCTATGCTCAAATTGGACCACTGTACGAAACAAGAATAAGCAGTTTTATGGCCACCGATGCATCTTTAAATATTAAAAATATTGAAGTAAAACCGAAGTTAAATCTTATTGATTTTAATAAGTCATTAAAAACCGAAAAGGATTATACTGAAATAGCGATAGATGATTTGGATTTTAATAATACCAGCTGGACGTTTGTTAGTGATACTGTTTATGTTAAAGCTACTAAAATAACCGTTAATAATTCTGCAACTACGCTTCACAGAAATAAAAACATTAAAGATGACAAAACTAAAAAACACCTCTATTCAAAAATCATCAGAGATTTACCCTTCTACATAACTATTGACACTTTCAATGTTAACAATGGAAAATTAACCTACAAAGAACTTCAGAATAACAAACAAGATTATGGTGAAGTTAATTTTAAAAATATTGCTATCAGAGGGCAACACATCAATAATTACAACTACAAAAAAGACAAGCTTAAAACTAAAGTTAATTTTAAAGCATTATTTCTTGGTAAATCTAGAATAAATGTAGATTACAGTTTTGCAACAAAAAACACTTTAGACCAATACCTTTTAAAAGGAAAATTAATAGATTTCCATACCTCAGATTTAAATATACTTACTAAACCTATGTTTAATGTAAGTACGCATGGTACCATTAAAGAACTAAATTTTAGAATAAACGGCTCAGTCTACGATGCCAGTGCCAGAGTTAATATGGTGTATCAAGATTTGAAACTCACATATGGTGATAATAAGGGTAAAAATAAACTGATTAGTAAAATTGCCAACCTCATATTGAAAAATAACAGAGATTATAAACATGCTAAAGATGTAGATGTTTACATTTTAAGAGACCAACAAAAGTCTATGTACAATCAAATCATAAAATGCTTTGTAGAATCCGTTAAAAAAACGGTGCTCTAGATTTAAGCTAAGTATTAGGCTTTAATTTTTCAAAAATCATGAGTTTACTTTATAAAATCGTAGTACTAGCCCTTTTAATAATTGGAATCTTTGCTATTATTATTATACTATTATTCGGTTACAGGGATATTCCTTTAGAGTATTTGAAAGCAAAATATGCAAAAGCACCATCTGCATTCATTACTGTTAATGGTATGGATGTTCATTACCGGGAAGAAGGGGTGACCGAAGCAACTACACCTATTGTTTTAATTCATGGCACAGGCTCTAGTCTTCATACGTTTAACGATTGGGTTTCTAAATTAAAAGTTAACTACAGAATTATTAGAATAGACTTACCAGGTCATGGACTTACCGGCCCATTTCCAAACAGAGACTACTCGATTGAAGCTTATGTAAAATTTATAAAACACTTTCTCGATAAAAAAGGGATTGAAAAATGTATAATTGGTGGAAATTCATTGGGTGGGCATATTGCATGGCAATATACCATAACACATCCCGATAGTATTAAAAAATTAATATTAATTGATGCTGCAGGTTATCCAAAAGAATCAAAAAGTACTCCGTTGGCTTTTCAAATTGCAAAAATCCCTGTGATCAAAAACATATTCACATTTATTACACCTAAAGCCATAGCAAGGAAAAGTGTTGAAAATGTTTATGCCGATAAAAGTAAAGTTACTACTGATTTAGCTATGCGCTATTTTGAACTCACCCTAAGAGATGGAAACCGTCAAGCATTCGTAGACCGTTTATCTGTAGAGAATAATCCTGCATCCTATCATCTTATTTCAAATATATCGCAACCAACACTTATTTTGTGGGGAGATCAGGACTTACTCATTCCAATTGAGAACGCTAAATTATTCCAAAAAGATATAGCAAATAATACTTTAGTCATATTAAAAAATACCGGACACGTTCCAATGGAAGAAAACCCCTCTGAGAGTATAGAAGCTGTTGTTGCATTTTTAGAAGCTGATTAGATGAATCGTTAAATTAAAAACAACTCATCATTAAAATTTAACGATTGGGTCATAAAAGGTATTTCAAATTCCTTGAAATAAAATATATTTGATTTGAATCAAAATTTACCACTATGTCCCATTTAATAGGAGATGAAATAGGATTTATTCATGTCATTGCATCATGTTTTGCTTTAATAACAGGAACCTTAGTTTTAGCTCTTAAAAAAGGCACAAAACTCCATATTAAAGCAGGATACTTTTATGTTATTAGTATGGGTATACTTTTAGTAACTGCCCTAATGATTTACAGATTATTTAATGGTTGGGGGATTTTTCACTACATGACTATTTTAAGTATTGTTATGCTTGTAATGGGAATGCTTCCTGTTTGGTTTAAAAAACCAATAAACAAATGGAAATACCTTCATTTTACCTTCATGTATTGGTCTGTGATTGGGCTTTATGCTGCATTTGCTGCCGAGGTATTAACTCGAATTCCGGATACCCCATTTTTTGGAATGGTGGGAATATCAACTTTTGGAATCATGTTGTTGGGCGGCGTATTTTTTGGGATAAATAAATACAGATATAGAAGGTATTAAACTAATAGAACTAGCCAATACTTTTTTGATAAAAAAATTTTTAAATGATATGTTGATATTAAAAAAATGGAAATAATTTAATTGAAATTCTAACCTTTTTTAGATTAATTTTACAAAGCAATTAATCACAGATACATAAAATGAACGATTTAACAGTTGTTGGTAATCAAGAATGGTGTGCTTTTAATAATTTAAATGTTCCTGCTGTCAAAGCACGAATTGATTCCGGGGCCAAAACCTCATCTATTCAAGCAACAAATATTACTAAGTTTAGAAGAAATCATGAAAATTGGGTTCGTTTTGAAATACAACCTATTTCTGAAAACAGAAGTGTTTCAATTGAATGTGAAGCTAAAGTAATAGACGTAAGAAGTGTAAAAAGCTCTTCTGGTATCGCGGAAAAACGTTTTGTAATTAAGTCTGATATCACATTAGGAAACGACACATGGGAAGTTGAATTAACCCTGGCCAATAGGGATGCTATGGAATTTAAAATGTTACTCGGAAGAGAAGCCATGAAAGATAAATTAATGGTGAATCCTAGTATAGAATTTGTTTTTGGTGATATGTCACAAAATACCGTAAATGACTATTATAAACACTTAATTCATCAAAAGTCAGGTTTAAAAATTGCTGTTTTAGCTAGTAATCCCAATTTATATTCTAATAAAAGATTAATGGAAGCTGGACGATTAAGAGGTCATGAAATGGTTTTTTTAAACGTCCAACAGTGTTTCATGAAAATGGATACAAAAACACCTGAGATCCATTATCGAGGAGGAAATATCATTAATGATTTTGATGCTGTTATACCAAGAATCAAACCTAGTATGACTTTTTACGGTTGTTCATTACTCAGAATGTTTAAATCGCTAGGCACGTACTGTTTAAATAGTGCTGATGCCATATCCCAATCTAGAGATAAGTTATTTTCATCACAATTATTTGCTGAAAATGATATCAATATTCCAACAACCGGTTTTGCTAAATCGCCACTAGAAACCAAAGACTTAATTCAAATGGTTGGTGGAGCTCCTTTGATTATTAAACTATTAGAAAGTACTCAAGGTAGAGGTGTTGTTCTTGCAGAAACTACTAAAGCTGCCGAATCTGTTATTAATGCATTTAAAAGTCTTCAAGCAAATATACTTGTGCAAGAATTTATTAAAGAAGCCAATGGTAAAGACCTTAGATGTTTTGTTATCAATGGTAGAGTTGTAGCATCTATTGAGAGGTCTGCTGCAAAAGGAGAGTTTAGAGCTAATATTCATCAAGGAGGAAGTGCCTCTATTGTTAAAATTTCTAATGCTGAAAAAAAATTAGCAATAAAAGCTGCTAAAATTTTAAATCTCCCCGTAGCAGGTGTTGATTTAATAAGATCGAATAAAGGACCACTTTTATTGGAAGTTAATTCGTCTCCTGGTCTTGAAGGTATTGAAACGGCAACTGGAAAAGATATTGCAAGTACCATGATTCAAGCTATAGATAAAAAATTAAAATTTAGTCGTTAAATTTTTGAGTTATCATAATTTTTTAAACTGGGTTAATATCTTTTAATTACGAAAATAACGCATATTAAATCCCAATAATACACACTTATTTGTAGTATTAATCCTACTTAAATCTTCTTACTATATTCACTTCTATTTTACACTTAGTAAGTATTTATAATGAAACCAAAAGAATTAAACCATCTAAAACAAACCCTATTATCATTAAAATCAAGTGATTTTGAATCTTTTCTTAAAATCCGAAATGAAGTGTTTTTTGAGTCAGAACAATTCAAAGAAACAGAGATTATTCCTCCCAACGAAGAAGTATTAATTAAATTAACTCAAAGTGAGCTTAAATTTAAAGGGATTTTTGAGAATGCAATTCATGGCATAGTCATAGCGACTGAAGAGGGACGAATTTTAGAAATGAATGACCGCTTTGTTGAACTTTTAGGTTACTCAAAAAAAGAACTCACCAATTTAAAATTTAGAGACATTACACACCCTGATGATGTTGAAAAGAATATTAATTACTATGATAAATTAATAACAGGAGCTCTAAAATATTATAAGATTAAAAAAAGATATATTACTAAAAGTGGAGACACTATTTGGGTCTCTGTGAGTAAGAGTATGGTAAATTCTCCCTATGATAGGTTTATTGTTGGTATAATAAATGACATCTCAGAATCGGTTTATAACCAAAATAAACTTAATGAAAATAGAAATTACCTCAATCAGATTCTAGAGAGCCCCAAAGGTTTAAATGTGTTCTCATTAGATAAAAATTATTGTTATGTAATTTTCAATAGTAATCATAAAAATATTATGAATGCTATATGGGGTGAAACTATAAATCAAGGTGCTTGCATGCTTAACTATATCAAAAACGAAGATGATAAGCTTAAAGCTAAAGCTAATTTTGATAAAGCCATTGCAGGAGAAGAATTTGTGATTATTGAAGAATATGGTGATGAGGCATTATCCAGAATTTTTTATGAAAATCATTATTTTCCTTATTATGACGAGCAAGGTAAAATTCAAGGGGTAACTGTTTTTGTAAATGACATCACAGAACGAAGAAGGAAAGAAATCATTATTAAAGAAAACGCACAACTTCTAGCATCAATAAACAAAAATATTCAAGAAGGTATCTATAGAAATAGTCCCCGTACGGGTATTAAATATGTGAATGATGCCATGATTAAAATGTTTGGTTATGAAAACGTAGAGGATATATTAAGAATAAATGCCATAAGTTTATACAAAAACCCTGAAGACAGAAAAATATTAAGATCAGAACTTCATAAAAATGGGTTTTATAAGAACAAAGAAATTCAATTTAAACGCAAAGACGGCTCTACGTTTTGGGGACTTACCAGTTCAATAACTGTTAAAGAGGAGGATGGCGAAATGTATTATAATGGTGCTATTCATGATATTTCAGACTTAAAAAAAACACAACAAGAACTTACTCAAGCCAAGGAGCAAGCAGAGGAAATGAACCGTTTGAAATCTAATTTCCTGGCTAATATGAGTCATGAAATAAGAACACCTATAAACGGCATCCTGGGACTTTCTGAAATATTAAAAGAAGCACTGCAGGATAATAAAGAATTACAAGAATATACCATCATGCTTCAGCAAAGTGGGAAACGACTCTTGAATACCATTACTAGTGTTTTAGATCTCTCTAAAATTGAGTCTAATAAGCTTAATTTAAAGATTTCCAAAATTAATATAAACAACAGTGTAGCAGCCTTAATTCCAACTTTTAAAATATTAGCCAATAAAAAAAATATTGATTTAATTTTTACACCGCACCAAATTAAGGACCTCTGTATTTCTATAGACCCTGTAATTTTAGACCAAATATTGACGAATTTGATTGGCAATGCTGTTAAGTTTACACAGCAAGGCTTCGTTGAAATTTCTATCGTTACAAAAGTCTATAAACGCCTCAATGTTTGTATTTGTGTTAAAGATTCTGGAGTTGGAATTTCTGAAGATTTTCTGACTGAAATATTTTCCCCTTTCATTCAAGAGAGTGATGGTATAAGTAGAAATTTTGAAGGATCTGGCTTGGGACTTGCGTTAAGTAAAAAATACGCTGAAATGTTTGAAGGCAACATCAATGTTGAAAGTATGAAAGGTAAAGGTAGCCTTTTTGAATTAAGATTTCCTGCAATTGTAAACACCAAGTAATGTCCCGTTTAAACATATTAGTCGTTGAAGACGACCCTATAAATATTTTGGTTGCTGAAAAACTACTTGAAAGATATTTTAATATACATATAGCCAAAAGTGCTGAGGCCGCAATTGATAGTGTCACTAAAAATTATTTTGATGTTATTTTAATGGATATTAACCTTGGAGACGACCAGCTTGATGGTATTGATGTAATGAAAAAAATTCGAAATGAATTAAATATTAATTCATGTAAAATTTATGCTGTGACTTCTTACGCCCTATTCGATGATAGGGAACGCTTTTTAAAAGAAGGATTTGATGCTTATTTTTCAAAACCAATAAATAAAGAACACATTATAAAAACCATTAAAGAAGACTATGCATTGGTTTAAATGTATTGATATATTAAATAGATTTATAATTACGATACGCTATTAGTATATTTGTTGTAACTACATTAATATCTAAAATAACTTAAAGTATGAATTCATCCTACATAATAAAGCTTGTAGTAGTTTTGGGGCTTGTTTTTACAAGCTGTAAAAATTCAAAAAAATCTGAGCTAGAACCCAACAAAATATCACTTGAAAAACTTGAAGGTTCACCGTCTTATTCTAATGCAGCCTTAAAGTCTAGTCAACTTGATTCTACCTTTTATTTCTATAATACAGATATCAATTTCAATTTTGATATTGAAAATTATAACCTTGGAGTTCAAACTGAAAGTAAAAATGCTGCATTGTTAGCTAACTCAGGTAAAGGACAACACATTCATTTTATCTTAAATAACCAACCTTATTCTGCACATTACGAATCAAATTTTAACAAAGATATTCCTAAAGGATCCCATCATCTGGTTGCTTTTTTGAGTAGATCTTATCACGAGTCTGTTAAAAATGAAAATTCTGTATTTATTAAAAATCTAATTGTTGGGGAAACTTATAAAGATAGTATTGGTCCAGATATGAGCGCTCCTACTCTTATATACAGTAGACCAAAAGGCACTTATACTGGGAAAGATACAGAACAAGTTTTATTAGACTTTTTTGTCTTAAACACTAACCTCTCTGAACAAGGAAACAAGGTTAAAGCGACTATTAATAATCAAGAATTTTTAATAACTGAATGGGTTCCGCATGTAATGAAAGGTTTGCCTTTAGGAGAAGTTACCATTAAACTTGAGTTAATTGATGCTAACGGAAGTATTATACCTGGACCTTACAACAGTGTGACTAGAACGGTTACTTTAACAGAGTAAATTATCTAGAATAAAAAAATCCAAAACATTAAGCGTTTTGGATTTTTTTTTGTTTTAACTTTTTAACTAATCGATTTAGCACTATCTACAACCGTTTGTTCAAATGGTAAAGGTTTCCAATTAAAAACATTTTTTGTCTTCGAAATATCAGCACTAATATTGGCATCAACAAATGGTAACATGCCTTTCATTTCTCTATTAAACAAGCTCATAATTTTTACCATTAAACTAGGTGCTACTTTTGGACTAGCTTTATCAAATCCATGGTCTTTTAAAATTTTTGCTACACGAACAAAAGAGTATGGAGCCTCTGAGGTAACTATAAATCTTTGACCATTAGATTTATTATTATCTAAAGCTAAAACATGGATTTTTGCAATATCTTTTTTCTGATGGAGCTATTTATTCTCAATTAATGCAAATGAAAGCTGGTTATACCGATGGTCATGAAGGCGAGTGGATGACACCTTTGAATTTATTTGAAGAACAACTCATGATGTATTGGAATAATAATTATAAAATTCATGTTCATTCTAATGGAGATTTAGGTCAACAAATGGTTATTGATTTGGTTCGCAAGGCACAAGAAAATAATCCCCGAAAAGACCACCGTTTAACACTACACCATATGGGGTATTTCGATGAATCTATGGCAAAAGAAATGGCCGATCTACAAATTGAAGCATCTGTTAACCCCTACTACCTTTGGGCATTAGCAGATAAATACAGTGAGTTTGGTTTAGGTGCAGAGCGAGCACAAAACTTAGTCGCTTTAAAATTTCTTACCAATGAAAATATTCCTCTGTCATTTCATTCTGATTTTTCAATGGCTCCTGTTGAACCTTTAACATTAGCTTGGACAGCAATTAACAGAGAAACCTCCGAGGGTAATAAATTCTCACAAGATCAACGTATTAGTGTATTTAATGCATTGAAAGCAGTAACCATAGATGCAGCTAGAACATTAAATCTAGAAAATGAGATCGGTTCTTTAAAACCCAATAAAAAAGCAAATTTTACGATTTTAGAAAAAAATCCTTTCAAAGTTGACCCAGCGGCAATAAAGGATGTTAAAGTTTCGGCTGTAGTTTATAAGGGTACTTATGTTGAAAACGACTAAATTATCAAAAAGGCTCTTTTGATGGTCCTGGATTATTCTATTTGTGGTTCAGAATTCCATTGCAAGTCTTTTTTATAATCTGGACATTTTTTGAGTTCCATAAAATCTTTTAAAGTATAGGAAAACTATTTTTTAGTGCTGTTTTACCTTTTGATGTAAAATAAGGATATAGCATCATTAACATTTTGTGAGTTTGTTTTTGAATGTAGACCTTGTTTTGCGGTTTTTCATATACTGAAGAATTATACAGAACAATAGGAAAATAAACTAAAGTTTTTAGTTTTTGATGGAGAAAGGAATCATTTGATATCCAAATTTATAATTGATTTTGGGAGAAATACAATATTCATATCTGGTATTAGAGCCACAACTACCATTACCTAAACCGCACTGTTTAAGATCTAAATTCCAAAAAATATTTTTTGTAGGCTTAAGTTCATAAGTATGAGTGGCTTGATCAAGATTTTTAGTAGTGTAATTGTGAGCACTAGTTTCCAGAGGTTGTGAAGGAAGAATTTTAAGTCCATAATCCGTGTTATTATGCATGGTAACCCATCGCACATCCATTTTATTACCATGCTCTTGCGGATAGGGATAATTAACATATTGCTCTTCTACGGTGGCATTAAATTCTTTTATAAAAGTACCATTTGACCTATCACTATAGTTATGGAAAGGGCCTTTACCGTACCACTCCATGTAGTTCATTTCTTTTGGTAAACACCATTGACTGCCTACCTTTGGTAATGATGGTAATTTTAAAATAGATGCACCGTATGCCTCTGCTTCAAAATCAAATTTTATAGCACCATCAGTGAAAAAAGAGTAAATGATTTTGGTATTAAAACCACCATCTTTTTTTCCCTTTAAATCATGTTCAACAACAACTTTATTACCATCTACAACTAGCGATTTCAAAATAGGTTTTAAATCGTATAATCCAGCATTTCGCCATTGGGTAGCAAATCTAAAAGGTTTATTAAGAAGCCTATTTCCTGCATCATTATCTGTTGCAGCTCTAACAAAATTGATTTCTGGTCCGATTTCAAACAACAGTTGATTATTAAATCTATAGTTCTTTAATTGCCCACTTTTATAATCTATATCTACAGTAAAATCAGAGCCAACTATAGTCTGTACAGAATTATTTTGATGCGTTTTGATTAGTAGAGGTTCTCTAGCCGTCTTATAAGAATCGTAACTAAATGTATTAACTTGAAGTTGCTCTCTAATAATTGGGTAATCTTTGGTTACCCAAATTTGATCTTTAGTGGTTAACAAACTGATATTCAAAAACCACTCATTAGAGAGATCCAATTTTGACAAGTCTATTGGGGTATCTATAAAACCTGTGTTTTGAGCTTCAATATTTGGTATTTTTAAAAATCCCTCTTCTACAACTGTTCCATTTTTTAACAACTCCCAATGGCCTTTATAAGTGTTTAAATTTTTAAAATAATGCTTATTAGATATTTTAAGCTGCTGCTTGTTATTATGCCATTCTATATTGGCATTCTGATACACATATTTAACTTCTGCTAATTTTCCTGTTTCAGTTAAATCTGACATTACTATACCATTCAAACAAAAATTATAACTATGACGCTGTTCTCCAAAATCTCCTCCATAAGCGTAAAACGCTTCACCAGATGAAGTTTGAGTTTTTATACTTTGATCAACCCAATCCCAAATATAAAATCCTCCAAGACTTTCATATTGCTCGAGAACTTCAACAATTTCTTTAAAGTTACCCATAGCATTTCCCATAGCGTGAGCCCCTTCAGTACGCACATAAGGCTTTGATAAATTAGCTCTACCTATTTTTTTCCAATCTTCTAAACCATAGTATCTACCCTTACCCCCTTTTACGGTTCCTCCTGCAATAATATCATAAGGTGCAGGCTGTTGTTGATAGTGGTAAGAGGTAGGTCTTGTAGTATCTAGTCTTTTAGCTACGTCATGCATAGCGGCCATATTTTTTCCATAATGGGCTTCATTACCAACAGACCAGGTAATAACACATGGATGATTTTTATCTCTATGAATCATGCGTTCCATGCGCTCCTCATGGGCTTTTTTCCAACTTTCATTATTGGTGAAATCCAAAGGTGTAAACTTATGGGTACTTTCTAAATTGGCCTCATCGATTACATAAAACCCATAACGATTACACCATACATAAAACTCAGAATTAAATGGGAAATGAGCTGTTCTAATGGCATTGATATTGTTTTTTTTCATGAGCTTCAACTCTTGCTCAAGTCTTTCATTAGTAATGTAATGACCATTAACTGGATCATGTTCTACTCTATTAACCCCCTTTTGAATAAAAGGTTTTCCATTTAATAATATTTTATTGCCAGAGATTTCTACATCTCTAAAACCAAATTCGGTTCCAGTAACTTGATTAACTTTACCTCCTTGAGATAAACTTAGAACTAATGGGTACAAATTTGGAGTCTCAGCAGTCCATTTCAAGGGTGATTTAATCCTAGTATCAAGTTTAATAATTTGTTCTTCACCGCTTTGCAAACGGGGTAATTCTTTTTTAATCTGCTCACCTGCGATATTAATAGTTATGCTGTTAGGTTTTGATGTTTTGGTACCGTAATTTTTGACAGCTACCTCAATAGAAAAATTAGCATTATCATAATTATTATCCAGTTTAGAGGTTGCATAAAAATCTCTTATGGCAAGATCTGGAGTAGCATACAACCAAACGTCACGATATATACCACTCATATTAAATCCGTCTTGATCTTCTAGCCAACTGCCATCACTCCAACGATAAACTCTTACAGCTAACGTATTTTTTCCTGTCTCTAAGTATGGCGTTAGATTGAATTCAGAAGGTAATTTACTGTCTTGTGAATAACCAACTAACTCTCCGTTTAACCAGATATGATATGCAGATTCAACACCTTCAAAATGGATGAATACTTGCTTGTTTTGCCATTCTTTTTTTAATTCAAAAGTTCTTACATAACATCCCACAGGATTGCCATAAGGCGTTTTAACAGCGGGAAAACTAATCGAGTCAAAATTAGAATAGCCTGCATTGACATAAATAGGATTACCATAACCCTTCATTTGCCAATTAGAGGGAACTTCAATTTTGTCCCAGTCTGAAGTGTCATATTTAATTTTCTGAAAATGTTTAGGACTAGACTCAAAATCTCTAGACCAAGCAAAGCGCCAGTTACCATTTAAAGACATGTAATCTGAGTTTGCCAAAGAGAAAGATTTGATTTTACTTGAGGCCTTATACTGGTGTGCATAAGTCCGCATAGGCTCACGATTTCTCTGGAGTACTTGTTCTGTTTCCCAATCAAAAGGTCGACTAATTAGTCCAGTATCATTTTTAATTTCATTTTCTAAAATTTGGGTTTGTGCCCAAATAGGGTTACAAAAAACCAACCCTATAAATAAACTCCAAAAGTATTTGGCAATCATTTTTTAGTAATTCTTTTCAATTGAATTCAGAAAGTTAAATGTTCTTTTTAAACAAACAGTAAATAAAAGTTATAATTAATAAATAATCTTTAAATTTGCTTTTTTAAAACCAAAAACTATAAGAACGCGAGTAAACATAGTAAAACAAATAGCAGCAATGGTATTTACCATAATGTTATTACTTCCTGCGTTTATTCAAGTCCTACATGCATGCGAAAAACATGAACATAAAGTTTGTAATGAAAAAACTACACATTTACATGAACTCGAGATTTCATGTGACACCTGTTCTTTTCAAATAGCAAGCTTTAATTATGACGTTTCAGGTAATTTTAATTTAAAACTTCCTGAAGTTTATGTAGCTACTTCATGTAATCATAAACAGCAAGCTTGTAGTAATCTAAAGTTTAACTCAAAACAACTTCGTGCTCCACCTATAAATCTTAACTAACGTCTTTTATTAAAAGCAAGTTAATTAAGAATTTATATGCAAAAGCACCTTTTTTTAGTGCTGCTTTTTAGCAGCATCTTTTCATTTTCGCAAGATTGTGATTATTCTTTTACAGGTAATATTATTGATTTCCACGATGGTACCCCATTAGCTGGAGCTAGCGTTACTATTGCTAATACCAACAAAATAGTTCAAGCCGATTTTGATGGTGAGTTTTCATTATCCAATATATGTGAAGGTCAATACACAATTAATGTCAGTCATGCCTACTGTGATTCCAAAAGTTTTACTGTAACTATCAATGGAAATACTGTGAAGACATTCAAACTGGAACATCATACAGAAGAACTTAACGAAATTCTTGTTCGCTCTGTTTTAAAAGTGGAATCTACTAGCATTGAGCAGTCTATAGATAAACAAACTATTGAAACATACGCCGATAAGTCTTTAGGAGATGCCTTAAATACTATTAGTGGAGTATCTACTTTAAATACCGGAAACAGTATTGTAAAACCTATGATTCATGGTTTACATAGCAGCAGACTCATCATTATCAATAATAATGTGCGACAGTTTGATCAAGAATGGGGTGATGAGCATGCCCCTAATATAGATATCAATGCATCCTCAAGAATAAGTGTGGTTAAAGGTGCAAATACATTAATTTATGGAAGTGATGCCATTGGAGGATTAATTTTAATAAATCCCAGGCGCTATCTACAAAAAGACAGTTTATACGGGAGTTCTTTAGTAACATTCAACTCTAACGGCTTGGGTGGTTTAGTAAATACGGAATTAGTTAGGACTTATAAATCGGGCTATTACTTAAGAGGACAAACCAGTTTAAAGCGTTTTGGAGATTTTAGCTCAGCAAATTACAACCTTTCAAATTCAGGAATTAAAAGTTTAAATGCTGCTACCCAATTTGGTTATAAAACCTTCGAAAAAGGGTTTGATGCTTACTACAGCTATGTCAATAATTCTATAGGTATTTTAAGAGCCGCTCATGTTGGGAATATTAATGATTTGGTAAGAGCTATTAACCGGGGAGAACCCGGATATATAGGAGACTTCTCATATAACATTGATAATCCAAGACAAGCTATAGAACACCATTTGGCAAAGCTAGAAACCTACAAACGGTTTAGTAGTCTAGGTAAACTATCATTACAGTTGGATTTTCAATACAACAAAAGACAAGAATTTGACCGAAGACGTTCAAGCTTGAGTGATGTGCCTTCAGCGGAATTTAGACTTTTCACAACTTCTTTTCAACCCAATTTAAAAATTGACGCTTTAGATGATTTTGAATTTAATACTGGGTTTTTATTCCGGTACCAAAAAAACACCTCAGCAGATGTTAGTGAAACCGGTATTAGTATCCCCTTAATTCCTAATTATGAAAATTTAGATCTTGGTGGATACATAACAGGAAACCATGTACTCAATGACAATACAGAAATAAGTGCAGGTATACGTTATGATTACAATAAAATTAAAGCTGAAAAGAAGTATAAATTGTATGATTGGGAGTATAACAATTACGATACTTTATTTCCAGAATTTAGTACGGGCATTACAGAAAACTATGAAATTTATACCACGCCTGAGTTTGATTTCCATAACCTTTCTGCCAGCTTAGGATTCATTAAATATCTAGGTGATAATTTTGAATTTATAGCTAATTATGGTTTGGCATCCAGAACACCTAATGTAGCCGAATTATTTAGCGATGGCTTGCATCATAGTGCTGCAAGGATTGAAACCGGCAGTTTAACCATAAATAAAGAGGTAGCCAATAAATTTATGCTAGCCTTAGAGAAAAAACATCCCGATTTTGGTTTTTCTGTAAGTCCTTACTATAAAAAAATTAACGATTTTATTCAGCTTATCCCTGGTGATAGAGCTTTCACTACGATTAGAGGGGTATTTGTGGGTTGGGAATACGATCAAGTTGATGCCCGTATTTTTGGTGTTGATTTAGATTTAAATAAAAGAATTAGCAACCATTTTACATACACAGGTAACCTAAGTCTTTTGAGAGGTGATAATATAACAGATAATATCCCTTTAATTAACATGCCTGCCACTAATTTTAGTAACCACATTACTTATGTTAATGATAATTGGAATCAGTTATCGATAAGTTTAATTCAAAAAACGATTTGCAAGCAATCGCGGTATCCAGATTACAACTTTACATCATTTGATCCTATTTTACAAGAAGATGTTTTAGTTGATATTAGCAGTACACCCTCAACTTATACCTTATTTGGGATACAAACAGCTGCAGAATTTGATGGGTTTAAAAAATCTAAAATTAGACTAGAACTTAATGTAGACAATATGTTTAACATTGCTTACAGAGAACATTTAAATAGATTACGATACTTCGCAGATGATCTGGGAAGAAACATAAACTTTAAAATAAACATAAATTATTAAAACAACTATTATGAGAAATTTAGAACTAAAGAAAAATTTAAGACTATTAGCGATTTTATTTGTTTCGTCATTAGCATTTAATGCTTGTAGTGATGACGATCATGACGATCACGATGACGAAGATCATGAAGAAATAAATCTTATGATTTATACTCTAACCGATTCAGAAAATAATTCGGTTATATTCACTTATTCTGATCCTGATGGCGAAGGTGGTGCTGATGGAACCTCAGCTGTAGTGGGGCAATTAACTGTAAATACAACATACGCTGGTGCAATTCAATTTTTACACGTAGATGGTGATGAAACTGAAGATATTGGTGCCAAAATTGCTGAAGAGGAAGGTGATGAACATGAAATTTTCTACACAAGTACATCATTAAATATTAACAGAAGTGATAATGATGAAAATGGTAACCCATTAGGTTTTAATACAACAGTAACTGCAAGTGAAGCTGGCATGGGTTCTTTGACCATTACCTTAGTTCACGAAGGTCCAAAACCAAATAACGGTTTAGAAGAAGCCTTAACTACTGGTGTATCAGATATTCAAAAAACATTCGAGTTTACAGTAACTGAATAAGATCAATAAAAAAACCAGCCCATTGGCTGGTTTTTTTATTTAAAGCGTTTCATAAACTTTTGAACTCTAGCAGAGGAAGTAAACCACAATAAAAAACCACTAGAAACGGTAATTAAACCCAATAAAGAAAAAGCTCTTAAAACCGTGGTATTAAAATTATCTCTGGTTTGGTAATCCATGGTGTGCGTCATCCAAAGAAAATCAAACCAACGCCAACTGCGATGTCTAACCGTTTGAAACTTCCCGTCTGCAACAGAGACATAGGCTTTAATAGCCTCGTCAGACTTGTATGAAATAACGTAGGCAGGCAATAAACGTTCTCTATATTCATGATGTGGTCCCGCTTCGTCAATTCGAACTACTTTATCTATAACTAAATCTGGTTTCATGTGTTTATTAGCAATTTGTATGGCCTCATTTGGTGTGATTACTTCTTTTAATAGTGCAGTTCGTGCATGATATAATTGACTATTATTTATCCAATAATAAGGCTCACCAGCAATGTCTCGTAATACCACTTTATTAATACCAGTACTTACCTTTAAAGAATCTGGACTGATAAGGTTGTTGAAAGAAATGTTTTCGTAATTAAGGTTTTTAAATTGATCTCCATGAATATCGTCAATGTTGGTCCAACTAAAATACAGGCCACTTATGGTCCAAAACAAGAATTGAATTCCTAAAAAAAGACCCAGATATCGATGTGTTTTTCTAATTTTTAATGCCGTTTTACGAGTTACCATGTTATAAAAATTAAAGTTAGACATAGGTTGACAACATCACCAATGCCATGATTATCATTATTGCGTTTTCTATTAAAGTAGCTTCCGTCATTGGTAATTTAAGAGCAGTTCCCAAACATGCACATTGTATTGCTTTTTTTGAAAATAAAGTTTTAATAACCCCAAAAGTGGTTATACCTAAAATTAATAACGTAATTACTAACCCCCATTTAATTTCTAAACGTAATAAAAACATAATTCCTAAAGCTGTTTCAATAAATGGATAACACCAGGCATAAATAGGAAATTGCTTTGCCAAAGGATCATACATTTTAAAGGAATTGGGAAAGCCTTTATAATCAAGAAACTTAAAAAAGCTAAATACAATGTAAAAAAGCCCCATAAAATCCAACATAAATCCAGACCAGTTCCAAGATTTATAATTAAGACATATTGCTGTAACAAACAAATAGAATAAGATGAGTAAAAGCGGCTTTAATTGAGATAATTTTGAACTTGTATTTGATATTGAGGGACGCTCAGAGTTTGTGTTCAACTTATATTTATCTGGTAATGCATCCTGAAAAGTGTCAAGAGTCACCTTATTATCATGCTCTACTAAAACCATTGCTTTATCGAAATCTACAGCTACTGATAAAACGCCATCAATTTTACCAATAGTTGTTTCTACTATAGCCTTACAACTTTTACAAGTCATGCCATCAATGTGGTAATTTGTTTTCATTATAATTTATACATCTAATGCGTTTAATTTATAAAATAGTTAAAATCAACAATTTAAAATTAACTTAGTATTAATAGTATATCTATTTATTTTTCTAACTTACAAACAATAGTCTTAAAAATCAGAGTATGATAAACAAAATTTTTAATGTTTTACTATCTGAAAAAACCAGAAAGCAAATTGAAATTGTCATCCTTTCTATAGCTGTAGTTAGTTTTGTAGTTCATCTTTTTGCCATTGCACTGGGACACTATAATATTATTGAAGTTCAAGAAAATTCTGAATTATTAAAAAATCCCATTTCAGCTATTTACACGCCTTTCTCATTTATTTTAGTATATGAAGTTTACCTTTTGATTTTCTTCTTACCGCGATCTATTACAACCTATATTACCAAACAATACGAAATTATTACGTTAATCATTATCAGAAATCTTTTTAAAGATCTATCAAATTTAGAATTATCTTCTGAATGGTTTGCTATTAAGAACGATTTGCAATTTACGTATGATATTGTTGCATCATTAATTTTATTCTATCTCATTTATTTATTCCAGAAACAAGGAAAATTAAAACACCTCGTTCAACAAAATACTCCTGATGTAGAGCGATTTATACTTATTAAAAAAAGTATTGCTGTCATATTAATTCCGTTATTTTTATCACTATCGCTTTTAAGTTTTACAGATTGGGCTCTGGACCTTTTCACAGCGCAACAAGATGTCTCATCATTAAAAAGTATTAATGCCATTTTCTTTGATCAGTTTTTTACGGTACTTATATTGGTAGATGTTTTATTACTATTATTCTCATTTTACTATACAGATAAATTCAACAAAATAATTAGAAATTCAGGATTTATTGTATCCACCATTCTTATTAGAATGTCTTTTGGTGTTAAAGGACTTATTAGCACAATTCTGGTATTAGTTGCTGTCTTATTTGGTTTAGCAATTATCAGTATTCACAATAAATTTGAAAAAAATAATATAGATTAAATTAAATCTAGTTATACACACTGAATCAACACAATATTATTTGAGGGTAAGCGTTTTTTTATAAAAATTATTATGAAAAAGCCCCTTTTTTACGCCCTGTTTTTAATTTTTTGTTGGTCATGTAATACCAATGAAACTGAGAATGATGATGTGATAACTTTATGTGATAATAGTGATCACCCAGAAGCAACTTACAGTATTTTACCACTAGGAGCCTCAAGAGTTGAGGGTGCTGCTCCTGAATATTTCAGTTTCAGACACAAACTATGGGAAAATTTAATTGAAAACGACTGGTCTGTAGATTTTGTAGGTACGCAATGTGATGATTACAATTATGATAGTTCTGTTGTAATTGACAGAAATCACGAAGGCCGAGGTGGTTGGACTTCTGGACAGATTAATAATAGAATTGATACATGGCTTAATAAACTACCCCAGCCTGATATTGTATTGTTTAGTTCTCCTGGTGGCAATGATGCCCTTAATGGCATGTCTTATGATAATGCCATTGAAAACACAAAAACTATAATCAATAAACTGCAAAACAAAAACCCTAATGTTACCATATTTATTGAAAAAATGGCACCTGCTAAATCATTCTTTATGACCAACATATTGTCCAACTTTATTAATAAGTTGCATGATGATATTGAAACCATAGCGCTTGAAAATAGCACAACAATGTCTCGAGTGATTGTAGTTGATATGTACACTGGTTTTAATGATGACATGCTAGCTGACGAGGTTCATTACAACAACAAAGGAGCAGCTTTCATCGCAGGGCGATACTTAGAAGCTTTTGAAACACATATTGAGCGTTAAGGGAGTTTCACAAATTGTTTGCTTATGAAACTCGTGTTATAGTATACTTTTACGATATAGGTACCTGATTTGAATTTACTGATATCTATATTTTTTGAATTTGTAGTTAAAATGTGCTCCCCTAATGTATTATAAATCCTTTTTCTCCCTTTAAAATTGATATGGATTATTTGATTAACTGGGTTAGGATATAAAATTAATTCATCTTTAAAATTGTGGTCTAAACTTAAACTGCAATTATTTGCAATTAAAGTATTTGCTGACGCACTAATTCCATTGACCAACTCGATAGGCTCAAACGTACAATTATTATATACGCCCCCAGCTTTGTTGGCCAAACTGTTGAATGCATTAAAAATATTTGGATCCTCCTTATTAGCAACTACAGTTCCTGTATGTAATATATTTTGTTCAATCACTGCCGAGTTATTTATGGTAAAGTTATCGTCCAAATTGGTCCATGAATTAATATTACCCTGATGAAATTCGTTATTATGAACCCATATATGATCATTACTATCGTGCCAATTATTAGCTACCCTTATAATCAATCCAGAATCATAAAACATATTATTATAAACCTCAATATGATTAGCACCTTTTAATTTAATACCCTGTCCTGCAGGCGTGTCAGACCAACCTTCAAAAGTTACATTTTCAACAGTGACATGAGAAATATTATGTAAATACAAACCGTGATCCTCGTCACCTTCTGTTATATCCCTTTTAATAAGACCTCCATTGATTCTATGGTTTGTGACTGGGTTAACAGATAATCCTTCAGCGGTATCATTTCTATGGGTACGCATGGCAATACCACCTCTTAATCCGCCAATAATATGATTGTTCTCTAAAAGATGTGATGATCCCCCTAAAAGCTTAACCCCTTTTCCAGTCCATCCAGTAAAAGTCCAGTTGATAACACTATTTTTTAATGTACATGAGTTTCCATACAAAATTCGTAGCATAGCTCTATTTGCATAAAAACTGTCATACTGGTTATTTTTTACTTCAATAGCATCTAAAACAGCATTATTACATCCGTTTAGAACCAACTCTACATTATAAAATGTAATATGACTTATAGACAGTTCATTCCAATTAACAAACTCAAGCATACCAGGATTTGATAAACCGCTGGCATCTATAGTAACTATTTCGTTTTCTGGACCACGGAATTGAATATTTGATTTTAATCCGCTACTCCATGCTGTTAGAAGTTCTTGATTAACCTTATAAGTTCCAGCTTCTAGATTAACTATTGCCCCATTAGCTAGTGCTTCAAGATTTGATACAGTAAAAGTGTTTGGATTGAGTGTTTGCCCTGATAAAAATTGAGTACCTATAACTATTAAAAAAAATAGTCTTTGCATGGTTTAGATTATAAATTACAAAAACTAAAATTATGAAATAAATTTTTTAACATACTCATAGTTTTACAAATACTATGATAATTGATTTATAGTATGAATACTATCTGATAGAAGAGCACAAAAAAAGGCAGTTTTAACTGCCTTTTACTTTTAAAAAAACTAAAACAAAGAATTAGTTAGATAGTTAGTATGTCCTTTAAAGGAAAATAAATATATAATAAAATTAATTTTAGGATTTTACCTACAATAAAACCTGCATTAAAATCAATTTTAACTAAATAGTTATCTTGTAATTACTCAATTTTGTAAATTGAATAGATGAAACACACACTAATTTGGAGCTTAATTATAGTTTCTAATAACCTACTTTTCAGTCAAAATGATGATAATATTAAAGATGCTGATCATACTTCTTATGAATTAGAACTTATTTATGATCAAGTTAAAATTCCTTGGAGTATTGAATTTATAGATGAAAACACCATTATATTTAGTGAAAAAGAAGGCAAAATATTTATCCTTAATGATTACAAAACCCGAGAAGTTACAGGTGTTCCAGAAGTTTATATGAGAGGTCAAGGCGGTTTACTTGATTTAGAGTTACATCCAGAATTTAATAAAAATAAATGGCTTTACATGAGTTATGCTGCTGGTTCTAAAGGAGAAGGTGGTGGCCATACTGCTATTGGCAGAGGCCAATTAATTGGTAATAAACTTCAAAATTTTGAAGTACTATACAAAGGAGAAGGCAATACAACTAAAGGGCAACATTTTGGCTCAAGATTGCAATTTGATAAAAATGGCTATTTATTTTTCTCTATTGGAGATCGTGGAAACCGCGACCAAAATCCACAAGATTTAAATCGGGATGGTGGTAAAATTTATCGTATCCATGATGATGGACGTATTCCAAAAAACAACCCATTTGTTAATAAAAAAGGTGCTAAGACAGCTATTTTTTCATATGGGCATCGTAACCCCCAAGGTATGTTTTTACATCCTGATACGGGCGCTATATGGACACATGAACACGGTCCTAAAGGTGGTGATGAAATCAACATTATTGAAGCAGAAAAAAATTATGGTTGGCCAAAAATAACCTATGGCGTAAATTACATAGGAACTACTATAACTAAAGATAAAGCACTACCAGGTCTTGAACAACCTTTATATTACTGGATTCCTTCTATTGCTCCCAGTGGATTTGCTTTAAATTACAATGAACATTATCCCAATTGGAAGGGGAATTTATTTGTGGGCTCTCTCAAATTTCAATATTTAGAACGTTTAGTACTGGATGATAATTTAAAGGTTAGCTATCGTGAAAAAATAGCTCCAGATATTGGTCGTGTAAGAGATGTAAAGTTAAGTCCCGAGGGCTATATTTATATGGCTGTAGAACAAAAAGGTATTTATAAAATTATACCCAAACAATGAGATTATTAATTGTCATTATTTTTATTTTAAATGGTTTTTACAGCTATTCACAAAATCAAAAAATAGCATCTATTAAACGCGGACAGCTGCTTTATGAGGATCTTTGTTTGAGATGCCACATGCCTAATGGTAAAGGTGTTCAAGGTGTATTCCCTCCCCTAGCCAACTCTGATTATTTAAATGATATCACGGCTACTATAAGAATTATAAAATATGGCGGCATTAAAGAAGATCTTGTTGTAAATGGAGTAACTTACAATGGGTATATGGAATCACAGGGATTATCTGATGATGAGATTGCAGATGTAGCTAATTATGTACTTAATAGCTGGGGTAATTCAAGCAAGCTAGTAATGGACGAAAAAGAAGTAAGTAAAATTAAATCTAATGATTAAAAAAGTAATATTATCACTAGTAGTATTAGTTTATGTATCTCATAAACTTTCAGGACAAGAAGCTTTAAATAATGAGTCACCGCAAACTATAGTTTTAGTTCATGGGGCTTGGGGAGGAGCTTGGGCTTTTAAAGCCATAGATCATGCCTTAGTTGAAAAAGGTTATAAGGTATACAGGCCAACCTTATCCGGTTTAGGTAGAGATTATCATAACAATAGCCAAAATATCACATTGCAAACGCATATAAACGACGTCGTTAATTTAATTCTATTTGAAAGATTAGAACAAGTAATGCTTGTAGGCCATAGTTATGGTGGTATGGTAATTAGTGGCGTTGCTAACGAACTGCCTAATCGGGTTAAACAACTTTTATATGTGGACGCTTTTGTTCCTTTTGATAATGAATCTGTAATAGACTTTAGACAAAAACCACTAAATATGCCCATTAAAAATCATAGTATTATCCCCCCTTGGGTAGATCCCAATAAACCTTACCCTAAAGATGTTCCACAACCTCTAAATACTTGGACCAGTAAAATTATTTTAGATAACCCTGAGCGTAATAAAATTGATGCTACCTATCTATTAACAGTTGATGAGGGGCGTAAAAAAGAAAACGATGCGTTTTACAAACATTATCTCAGGGCTGAAAAGTTGGGTTGGGAATTAAAACAAATAACATCAGACCATAATCCACAGTGGTCTAGACCAGATGTTTTGGTAAACCAAATTATAGAGGTAAGTCACTAATTTTTATAATTCACAATTATTTTGTCATTATAACTTAGTAATTGCTCTGTAAAATGCTCCTGACGTTCTGGGCTTATATACAAATCGTCATAGTTATTAAAATAAATAATGAGCCCCTTTTGTGCTAAACCATAGCGTCTAAATCCTACCCACTGGGTTTTTCCAAAATCAACACGTGTAATGTTATCAATTTTGACTTTACCACCAAATGGCCCGCTTTTATACTTAAGAAATTGATTGCTAAGCGTGTAATAGGTATTGAAATAAATTAAACCTAAAAAAATAATTGATAAGGCATTAATACCTACAACAATTAATAGAGAATATCCTTTAATTGAATCATTTACTAGTCCAGGCAAAATAGCACCAATACATACTAAAACTGTTGCTATGATCACTGTTTTAAATAAAAGGTCTTTTCGAGTATTGTAAATCATTATGCATAAAAAATATATTTTCGAAAATAATTGATTTTTTTTAAATTAATGGATTGATGAATTTTTATACAAAATCCCTTTTCTTAAGTTTTTTATTTACGGTTTTTGCAGGCTTGTATTTACCTAGTCATTCCCAATCACAGTATATTAAAATTTTAGGGATTGCCCAAGATGGAGGTATACCCCATATTGGATGTAAAACAGCATGTTGTGATTCTAAAAAGCCTAATGAAAAAGTAGTTTGCTTGGGACTTATAGACAACCACCATCAAAAAAAATATTTATTTGAAGCTACCCCAGACCTCACAGCACAGATTACGCAATTAAATGAAGCATTACCTTCTGCGACTTTATGTGACGGTATTTTTATAACCCATGCACATATGGGGCACTATACCGGACTCATGTATTTGGGAAGAGAAGCGTTAGGTGCCAAAAACATGCCGGTTTATCTCATGCCAAAAATGAAAGAGTTTATTGAAGCTAATGGACCTTGGAGTCAATTGGTGGCACTAAAAAATATTAATATCAAATCGCTATTCAACGAAACGGCTGTGGTATTAACAAATCAATTAACTGTTACACCATTTTTGGTGCCACATAGAGATGAATTTTCTGAGACGGTGGGCTATAAAATTCAGGGCCCTAATAAAAGTGCTTTATTTATTCCAGATATTAATAAGTGGAGCTTATGGCGTAAAGATTTAGTGGATGAAGTAAAAAAAGTAGATTATGCTTTTGTTGATGGTACTTTCGCATCTGCCTCAGAAATTAACAGACCCATAGAAGACATTCCTCACCCACTGGTATCTGAGACGGTACAATTATTTTCTAAAGCACCTCAAAGTGAAAAAAGTAAAGTCATCTTTATTCATTTTAACCATACTAATGCTATGATTGATAAATTTAACAATGAACGTCTTAGCTTGGAAAAATTGGGGTTTCGCTTTGCCAAAGAGAACGATATGTTTGATTTAAATTAAAAGGCTTCAAAAAAAACACAACATTAACACACACTTAATACCATAGTCTAATTAATTGATATTCAATTTTTTATATTTAAAGACTAACTTAAAAACACTAACAAATGAGCGTATTTAAAAATGGAATATTAGGTTTATTTCTTGTTATAGCAGTATCAATTCAAGCGCAAGATAAAATTGAGGGCGTTGGTTTTGCTGGAGACAGAAACGAAACATTCACACTTGGCACACAAGAGTCTGTTACAATTTGGAAAACATGGTGCACATTGCATGAAGAAAAAAATGTTGAGGAAATTCTAAAATTAGCTGGGGATAATATTAGAATAGAAGGTCCAGGCGGTGAATTAATTATTGAAGGTAAAGACAACTTTAAAGGCTTTTTAACCTCATGGTTCAATGATCTTGAATTAATACAGGTAAGACAACGATGGGGCTTACCAATGAAATTTATTAATGCCGAAGGCCAATTAAGACCTGGAGAATGGTTGGTTTCTGGGCACGCTTTTAAATATAAAAATGCAGAGGGTACTTCTATTGAAGACAACCAAGTGAATGTCTTTATTAATGAAGGTAAGGTTCAATACATGAAGGTTTACCAACATAAAATTTCTAAACCTATAGATGTTGAAGTGTCTGTAGACATGTCTTCCTACAAAGACGCTTATAAAACAGTTTCTGTATTTGGTTCTTTTAACAATTGGTGTAATACCTGTAACCAACTTTATGATACTGATGGAGATGGTGTATACACTACTACCATTGAGGTAATTCCAGGAGATATGGAATATAAATTTTTTCTAGATGACCAAAAAGTTGAAGAAACCTTTGAAGCAGGATCACCGTGCACAAAAACCACAGATATTTATACCAACAGATTAGCTAACATAGCAAAGGACACGTCTTCTTTAGATGTGGTTTGCTTCAACACCTGCTCTGGTTGCAAATAATAAAATTTTTAACACAAATCAAACCTCAACACTGTTGGGGTTTTTTTGTATCTTAATACTCTGATTTTTAATAAACTAACATTAATTAAACCAACTATGAAAACAAAAAATACACTTATTTTAGTAACACTATTAATAACGTTTTGTATACCTCAAATTGGCAACACACAAACCAGTACCATAAGTTCAGAAGTCTATTTAGATCTTGAAACAGGCGATACTTATGTAGATGATTTTTTCAAAGGAGTCCAAGTAGAATCACGCTTTGATTTAAGATTAACTTGGGCTAATAATAATGTTATTGTTTGGGTCCCCAACTGGGGTGCTACAAACCTCTCAGCAGCCTTTGTGTTAGACAC
>JBELHJ010000026.1:0-1251 GCA_042091495.1 Bacteroidota bacterium | reverse complement strand
TTTGGGTCCCCAACTGGGGTGCTACAAACCTCTCAGCAGCCTTTGTGTTAGACACTTCTTACAACGAGATTAGTTATGCCGCTATAGATAGTCAAACGTTTTGTACCAATTACGGCTGTGATAATGAATATTTAGATCCCTTATCACCTAATAATGGCATTGGTGTGAGTCTAATTATTAATACTAGCGAAGGCAATTATTACAAGATAAAATATCAAAATTACGACAGTGAAAATTATACCGTTACCCTAAATTATGAAGTCATGGAAGAGGTTGTTCTTCCATCCCCTTTTAGCTTCAATAGTAACGAAACAGGTATTCAATCATTAAACAATACAGCTAGTGGTGATACAGCAACTGCTTTAGGTAATTATACCACAGCCAGTGAATACGCTGCCACATCTATGGGTTCACTAACCACAGCTAGTGGCAGTTACAGTACCGTTATGGGTTATACTTCTAATGCAAGTGGCTCTGCTGCTGTTGCGGGAGGATGGTTTGCACGAGCTAGTGGAATAGCAAGTACAGCCTTTGGGCAAAACACCCATGCTGTTGGAGATTATTCTTTTGCAGTTGGAAATAACAATAATGCTGAAGGAAACTACTCCATAGCACTTGGTAGAGATAGTAATGCGCAAAAAAGTGATGCTATAGTGATTGGAAGTTTCGCCTCGGCCATGGGAGAAAATAGTATAGCCATGGGCTTTATGTCACAAGCACAACAAGACAATTCAATATCTATAGGAGAAGGTGCTGCTGCAGGCTACGGCGCTGTTAGTTTAGGTAGCGCATTTGCAGGAGGAGATAACGCTGTAGCTATAAATGGGCAAACACAGGCCACTAGGGCTGTTTCTTTAATGGGTAACTCCAATGGAGAAGAAGCCTTCTCTGTATATGGTACTGCCGAAGGTAAAAATAGTGTAGCCATTGGAATGGGTTCAACGGCTAGTGGAGATCATTCTTATGCCCTGGGTCACGGATTGAACACCAGTGGTTATGGCACTTTTGCCATTGGAATGATTAATGACGATGATAGTAATGAAAATGCTAACACCTACTCACCTAACAATACAGCGTTTGTAATTGGAAATGGGACAGACATTAATAACCAACGCTCCAATGCTTTAAAGGTATTATACGACGGTTCAACTACTATTGCAGGAAACATCACTGCCCCTGCTTTTATTGGGGATGGCTCACAGCTTACTAACTTACCCGCTTCAACGGTCAATTATAGTGATTTAGATGATA
>JBELHJ010000025.1:24867-31823 GCA_042091495.1 Bacteroidota bacterium | reverse complement strand
CTAATATTTAGATCATTACACAGGTCTTAACTAACTAATTTAAAAATAGTTTACTTTTTTCTAATTGCTTTCATTGCTGCAAAACCAGCTTTAGCAATAGCATTTCCTTTTTCATTACCAAAAGCTTCAACTAAAGCCGCAGTGCGCTCTAAATTACCACTCTTATAAATTTCTTGCTTTTGTTTTTGATTAAGTTCTTTACCTTTAATTTGATCAGAATTAGAAACAATTTGAGCAAGGTAAATAGCATTAACTTTTTCCCGATCTTCATCAGATAAGTTTAACTGTTTTGCTATGTGACCTGTAATATCATTAGCTCTTTTAATTTGACCCTTACCTTGACTAAAAGAGAAAGAGGTTAAACCTACTACAAATAGTAATGTTAATAAATATTTTTTCATAATTATTGATTTATAATGTTTAGTTAATTTCTTGATTATTGTTAATTTCTGCAAGTGGAATTGGAAATTTCATAATACTTGCATCTGTTCGCATTTCATTATCAATTCCATTTTTAAAGGTATATAAAACGTTGCCTTGATCATCAATACCGGTATTATGAGGAATTACAGTTTTATCTAAAAACCATTGTAAACCTCTTCTCCTGTTGTTAAACCAATCTTCCCCTTCAAATAGAAGTTCATATTTATACTCTCGCATTATAGCATCACGAAACGCGTCTTGTCCTGAAGTGTAACCAGAATGTGGTGTTAAATTTGATCTACTTAAAACTTGTGTCGCATAATCTAATGCTTCACCAGCCAGACCTAATTCGTTTGAAATCTCAGCTAACATAAGTAACAACTCCGCATAGCGATATACTATAAAATTTTGATTACCATAAAGTACTGCACTTTCCTGATCTTTTTGGGCAAACTTGTGAAAATATGGAAATGCATTCCATTTGCTCCTATTGGTTCTTGCTGGATAACCTTTCCATGGGTTACCTGCACCAGCACGTTTTTTAATAAATTCTGATATGTAAGTCACATCCATTCTTGAATCACCAGGATAGGTCATGTTATGAGATTCATATGTATCAACATTAACCATTAGCCAACCAAATGTTTGAACTGCTAAATAATTGGATGCCGTAAAAGCTCTAACAAAATCAGTGGAAACTGGATGTTGAGAAAGGTTACTTGATTGAATTTCAAAAATACTTTCTATCTCGTTACCAATTTCAAGATCACTAGATTCATCAAATAAATCGGCATAATTAGGAACTAAAGCATATCCCCCTTCGTCGTAAACCATTTTAGCAGCATCATATGCTTTTTGCCAATGTTCACTGGAGTTGTCATTTCCTGCTTGCTGCATATGGATCTTTGACAATAACATGTAGGCAGCATAAATTTTAGGATAATGATTACCAGAAGAAGCATTCATTAGCGCAATAGCCGAATTAACATCACTTAAAATTTGTGTATAAATGTCCTCTTCAGATGATACGGCTAAATGTATAGTTGACATTGAAGTTGGCTGAACTCTTAAAGGGACTTCACCCCATGCCCTAACCAAGTTAAAATACATGTGTGCTCTTAAGAAATAAGCTTGTCCAGCAACGTCATTTAAAATTCTTTGATTATCATCTTCTGATAGTGGATCAACCGTAATAGAACTGATAGCGTCATTTGCTCTACCTATTGCACGATAAACTTGAATCCAAACACGCTCAATATTTCTACTTGCACCAAAATTTAGAGAACCTTCGGCTAAATTATCTGGACTTGGAGCAGCACCGGTTTGACCACGCTTAGTCCATCCCAATCCAGAAGAAACATTGAATAAGAAATGATACATATTAGCATAATAATCATAGCCGTTCATTGATGCGTAAATCCCATCTAAAGCTTTAACTGCGTCTGAAGCTGATGAAAAAACATTCTCGTTAGCCAGATAAGGTGGTTCTTCCTCTAAATCACAACTCAGTGTAAAACATATTGAAAAAACGAATAAATAAATATATTTTGAAATTTTCATAATAGTTAAGTTTAAAAGTCAATATTTAATCCTAAAGTAAACATTCTCACATTTGGTGGACCATACCAGTCAATTCCTGTTCGAGTACCATCATATAAAAAAGAAGAAATTTCTGGATCATATCCTGAATAATCTGTCCAAGTAAATAAGTTTTGTGCAGAAATATATACATTAAACCTTGAGAATATACTTGAAAAGTCTTTAACAGGTAAATCATATCCCAAAGTGATATTTTTTAGCCTTACAAAGCTTCCATCTTCAATAAATGTATCTGGCATTGCAACAGAAGGATCATTTGTGATATTAGCATCATTTGTATTAATAGGTGTTCTATTAGAATAACCCAATCTTGGATACGAATTAGACGGTGCGTCAGAACGCCAAGCATTTGTATAACCTTTCTCAAAAATGTTGATAAAAGTACCCTCTACACCACCGACGTCTGCAGCCCATCCGTTGATAACATCGTTACCTTGAACTCCACTAAACAAAGCGCTTAACGACCAATTCTTAAATGATAAGTTTAAGGTGCCTCCGAACGTAAAATCCGGATTTGGATTACCAATTATAGTACGATCGGAATCATCAATATTACCATCTCCATTTTGATCAATAATTTTTAAATCACCAGGTTGATTACCTGCGATGGGAAAATCATCTCCTTCTTGGTAAATACCGTCGGTTTCAAAACCATAAAAAAGCGCAGATTCTTCACCTTCAACAAAAATATTTGCTGGATATTTAAAATAAACACCTGTTGAAATTGTGTTACCTAAATAAAATGAACGTTGCTGCATACTGCCGTCTATAAATAAATCACTATTAGGAATTCCTAGATTTGTGATTTTTGTTCTATTAAATGCTATATTACCTCCTATTGAAAATTTAAAATCAGGAGTATCAACAATATTGGCCAATAAAGCCAATTCTACTCCTTTATTTTCTAATCCTCCACGGTTTATAAAAAGACTATCAAATCCTGCAGATGGAGGTAAGGGTGACAATTGAAGTAAATCTTCAGTTGTTTTATTATAAATATCAAAACTTCCACTAATTGGTAAAAAGTTAAAATCAAAATCAAGACCTGCATTAACTTGTTCGGTAAACTCCCATTTCAAATCAGAATTACCAATATTTAAAGGCACAAAACCAATTGAAGTGGTATTACCAGGTCCAGCAACCAATTCGGGGCCATAATTTGCAAGTGTTTGGTATGGTCTTATGGCTTGATTTCCTGTTTGACCCCATCCCACTCTAAATTTTAATTCATTAAATAAGTTTGTGTTTTTTATAAAAGGCTCATTGTTAGCTCGCCATGCAAATGCTGCTGAAGGAAAATAACCATACTTATTATCATTTCTAAACTTAGAAGACCCGTCTGCTCTAAATGAAGCAGTAAACACATAACGGTTCTTTAAAGTGTAATTTACCCTTGCTAAGTATGAAAATAACTGTGTTTCTGTTTGGCGAATTTCTAATGGATAAGTAACAGATTGTCCATAAAATGGTTGATCTGCTCCAAATTCAAAAGTTGAAAAATCCTCAACACGATAAACGGAGTTATCAGATTTTCTCTCATCATAGGTAATACCTGCAACTGCATTAATACGATGAATTCTATTAAACGTTCTGTTGTAATTTAACAAGTTATTAATTTGGAAGCCGAATGAATTTAATTCAGACATAGTAAGTTGTCCATTTCCATTAATAGCACGTTGTCCAATGTAAGTCGTTGGACCATAAAAACGATTTCTAATTTTTGTTCTTTGATTGCCCCCTACTCTTAAACTATATGAGAGCCCTTTTATTGGTATATCATAATTCAATCTTAAATTTCCAAAATACCTTGTTTCCTCAGTAAGGTCAGAAAAGTCCTCAAGAAAAGAAATTGGACTATTAATGTAAGCCTCATCATCAATATCTAATTCAACATTATCACTTACTAATGGCCTGTAGACTACACCAGTTCTGTAAAAACTTCTGGAACCTGCTGCTCTGTCTGCATCTTGAGCAAAATCTCCCTTTCCTGTAAATGCACTAAAATTTAATTGTAAACTTAGGCGTTTAGATAAATCGCGTTTTAGATTTAATCTAAAATCACCTGTTTTATATGATGAGCCGTTAACTATAGGCTTGTGATCTAATAGCCCCATAGAAAAGTAGAAATTACCTAAATCGGAACCTCCTCTAGCAGAAATACCTGAGGAGTTTGAAATTCCTGTTCTGTATATTTCATCTTGCCAAGAATATTCTTCGTAAGGTGAGGAGGCCACTACTGCATCTCCCGTTGTTTCGTTGTAATTAATTCTGTAAATCAATCCGGAAGAATTATCTATTTGATAGGCTGGCTGGTAAGGATTTCCTGAAATTTCGGAGGCATTAAAATCTATTTCATTTCTATAATTAGCAAATCCTATACCATCTAATGGGTTAAGTTTTTTTGAAATATTAGAAATACTGGTTTGATTAAAAGCATTAATAGTTACTTTTCCTTTTTCGCCTTGTTTAGTAGTTATAATAATAACTCCGTTTGCCCCTCTTGACCCATAAATAGCAGTTGCTGAAGCATCTTTTAACACCTCTATACGTTCTATGTCTCGAGGGTTTATTCCATTCAAACCATTTTGATTGCTTTGAAGATCATTACCCCCTAAATTGAGTGCAGCGTCTTCTCCGGCAGATGACATAATGATACCATCTACAACATACAAAGGCTCATTATTACCCCTTAAACTGTTTGTGCCTCGAATTTTTACTGAAAAACCTGAATTTGGATTTGATAGGTTACCTGTGACTTGAACACCAGCTGCACGTCCTTCTAATAACTGATCAACAGACATAGATTGTCTAGCAACATTATCTTCAACTTTTACAGAAGAAACAGCTCCAGTTAAATCTTTTCTTAAAACAGTACCGTATCCAACGACTATAACTTCCTCTAATTTAGTTACATCTGGCGCTAATGAAACGGAAACTGTATTTGTTGAACTTACATCAACGGTTTCCTCCAAATAGCCTAAATAAGATATTAATAAGGTATTTTGATCATTGTTAGTCAATTGAATCGTAAAATTCCCATCAAAATCGGTAATACTTCCAATACCTTGAACACCTTGAATTTGAACAGTTGCGCCAGGTAAAGGTTGCTTATTCTCATCTGTTACTGTTCCAGTGATTGAACGGGTTTGTGCAAAACACATAAAAGGTAACAAAAAAGCAACTAGATATAGTTGTTTCATAATATTAGTTAGTTTAATTAGTTGTATTAAATTTATTTAAAAACACATTCGTTTTTTTATGAATATTAAATCATAATCTATAACAAATGGGTGTATTATTTCTTTCTATCAATGCTTTACAATTTTATAAGAAGTAATACTTTGTTTCTTATGTAATTCAAAAATATAAGTACCTCTTTTTAAAAAGCCTAAATATAACTCAGCACTTAATTCATTGATTGACAATAACTTCCTTCCAGAAATATCATAGACTACAATCCTATTAACACTATCATCATTAATCACTACTTTATTATTAAAGGGATTGGGGTAAATTGGATTAATCTTTTGTAATACCAAATCATTGGTTTGGTCATCTAAAGGTTCATAATATTCATAGGCACCTATATCAACGGTACCATTAACTCTTAGATCGCCATTTATATCAAAAATTGGCAAGTTATTATGTGTATGCCCGGCATCAATTAACGAACTACTTCCTTCTAAGCTTAAATCCAATGTTTCTAAATTTAAATTTTTAAACATGGGGTCAGCATAAGGGAAAGCACTAAATTCCTGACCATTTACATAGTAGTTACAATAATTCTGGCAATTGCCTTTAGATATAATATTATTACGTTTATTGATATTTTGAGGAGTATATTCATCAGGATCAAATACAACTCTAAATGCATTATCAGTATCTAATCGAGCTGAAATAACATTATTATAGATCTTTATGTAACTCGAATTATTTATAGTAAGTCCAGACCAGCCTTGTCGGCCTGAACTTAAATTTCGCTTCCATTCTTCTGAATCGTTAGGGTCTATAGTTACTGGAACTTCGCCGTTACGGTAAATAGTATTGTTTGTAACAACAACATTATCGGTTTTATGAACAACAACACCATTAACGCCATTTCCATAAGCTAAATTATTTGCAATAATAAATTGACCATTATAAAGACCATTAGGATTAACATTTCCAAATTTATCAGGTACTTGATTATTTCTTGTGATATAACAACCCATACCATCCTGAATTTTATTGTAATCTATACACCCATATCCAGTTCCTATGCATCCATTACTTTTTGAATAAAAAGGAATTTTATTGATGTTATTATAGACTAAATTATCTGTTATTCGCATTTTAGTGAAACTAAAATTATCTATAGCTTTAACTGTAGCAAAAACAATTCCACTCTCTGCGTTTGCAGACCACCAAGTGTTGTTATAGACCTCATTATTAGATATTAAACAATAATCTCCATTGTTAACTCTAATTCCAGAATTAGGACAATCATGAATTTTACAATTATTAATATTAATGTGATGACCTTCCCATATGGCTATTCCCCTACCTGTAAAGTAATTGTCTTGAATTAAGCGGTTAGACATGGCAGTTTGATAGTTGATTTCTTGGTTGGGACCAATAATTTCAATACCAGAAATTTCTAGATGATTTATATTACCATTAAAACCACCTTTACCATCAAATTTAACCACAGGTGAATCACCCTGCATATTTTTAATAACTAAAGGATTGTAGAGATCTGAATCTCCAGAAAAATTATCAAAATTAACTACTGGTGGGTTATTTAATTCACCATTACCATAATTATAGTTGGAAAACTCACCTTGCATTACATAAATTAAATCGCCTTTTTGCCATGCTGTATTTATCGCGTATGCAAATGTTTTTAAGGGTTTAGATTGCGACAAACCATTATCACCATTAGTATTATTAGTTCC
>JBELHJ010000025.1:10985-24767 GCA_042091495.1 Bacteroidota bacterium | reverse complement strand
ATATGTAATTAAATGACGCATATTTAACCTGTGAAATAGCAAAGAATACCAATAACAATTATGACTAGTAATACTGATAAAACAACATCTACCTTATCATAAGATCCTTTCAAATCATTTTTGTGTTTTGGTGTTAAAGTACCAAACGAAAGACCCTCTATTAATTTATAATCAGGAGGTGTTGTTGATAAACTTACAATAACACATAATGATACTGAAAAAATGAACATAAAAATTGCCATATGCGCAAAATTTATAGTTGCAAAATCATACAATAGACTATCTACAGATTGATTAGAAACAATCTGAGGTTGGTAATAAATTTCGGAGCCGAGTCTTAAAACTAATAAAAATAAACCTGCTAGTAATGTTGTTATTGAGGCTTTGGCATTAACTCTTTTCCATATGATTCCCAATAAAAAAACGGCAGTTACAGGTGGTGCAATGTAAGATTGTACATTTTGTAAGTACTGGTACATGACACCTCCTCCAATTTTTTCCATGATTGGAATCCAAATAATACCTAATAAAACAATTATGGCTGTGGCTATCTTTCCAGTTGTCAATAATTCTTTTTCAGTTTTTTGAGAAGTTATTTGTTTATAAATATCAATTGTAAAAATAGTTGAGCATGAATTAAAGACCGAGGCTAATGAACTCATTAAAGCGGCCATTAATCCACCTGCCACAAGTCCTTTAAGTCCCACTGGAAGTAATGTTTTAACTAGCATAGGAAAAGCTCTATCGGCTTTACTAACATGAAATACTTCAGGGTTTTGGATAGTTAAAGCAAATGCTATAATTCCAGGAACTAAAAAAATAAGAATTGGAAGTAATTTTAAATAAGCACCAAAAATAGCACCTCGTCTACCTATTTTAATGTTTTCTGCTGCCAAAGTACGCTGAACGATGTATTGATCTGTACACCAGTACCAAATTCCGACAATAGTACCACCAATAAGTAAACCTGTCCATGGAAAATCAGGATCTGACATAGGACGCCACATATTAAAATGATCTGGGCTTACAGCAGTAACAGTTTCTCTTAATCCGCTCCAACCACCAACTTCTTGTAACCCAAGAAATGTAATGATTACCGATCCAAAAATAAGTACAACCGTTTGTAAGGTTTCTGTATATATTACAGCTTTCATCCCTCCAATAATGGTGTAGGCTCCTGTAAAAAGAACAATACCTATAGCACCATACCAAAAAGGAATACCTAATAATTCTGAAACCACAATTCCTCCAGCATATATGGTTACAGAAACTTTAGTAAGCACATAAGCTACCAATGAAAAGACTGATAAAAACCATCTTGATTTTGAATCAAAACGTTTTTCTAGAAATTCGGGCATTGTAAAAGCCCCACTTCTAATGTAGAAAGGTAGAAACAACCACCCTAAAAGTAATACAATCCATGCGTGTAACTCGTAATGTGCCATTGGAGTTCCTGATTCAAACCCCGTACCAGCTAAGCCTACAACATGTTCAGAACCAATATTTGAAGCAAATATTGATGCGCCTATTACAAACCAACCTACATCTCTTCCTGCTAAAAAATAGTCTTCTGTATTTTTATTTTTTTGAAGTACAACCCATACTGCAACTCCCATTAGAGCTAAAAAATATAAGCTTAGTACTACCCAGTCTAAATCTTCAAGAACTGATTCCATTTAATTAATTTTAGTTAGTGTTATAGTTTTATATAAATTGATTAATAATATTTTCAAGTAACTCCTGTTTTCCACTTTCAAGTGATATGTTCTTTTGATTTGAAGCTATTTTAAATAAATCTTCTAGTTTTAAATTACCTGCTTCAAATTGTTTACCATTTCCCGATTCAAAACTCCTATATCTATGATTTACAATGCTTTCAAAATTTGAATCCTTAAGAATTGTATCTGCCGCTAATAATGCTCTTGCAAAAGTATCTGCACCTCCAATATGGGCATGAAACACATCATCCATATCGGTAGAATTTCTTCTAATTTTAGCATCAAAATTTACTCCACCACCTTGCATACCACCTGCTTTTAAGAAAATCATCATAGCCTCAGTAGTTTCGTAAACATTATTAGGGAACTGATCAGTATCCCAACCATTTTGATAATCTCCCCTATTGGCATCTATACTGCCTAGCATGTTGTCTTTAGCAGCAACTGCTAACTCATGTTGAAATGTATGCTGGGCTAGAGTTGCGTGATTGACTTCAATATTGAGTTTAAAGTCTTTATCTAAACCGTAATTTTTTAAAAAGCCTATTGCAGTAGCTGCATCAAAATCATACTGATGTTTTGAAGGCTCCATAGGCTTAGGCTCTATAAAAAATGTGCCTTTAAAACCATTGGATCTAGCATAATCTCTTGCCATGCTTAAAAACATAGCCGTATGATCAAGTTCTTTAGATAAATTCGTGTTAAGTAAGGACATATATCCCTCTCTACCTCCCCAAAACACATAGTTTTCTCCATTAAGTGCCATAGTTGCATCTAAAGCCATTTTTACCTGAGCACCTGCATGGGCTACAACTTTAAAGTCAGGATTAGTTGCGGCTCCATTCATATACCTTGGATTAGAAAAGCAATTTGCAGTTCCCCATAAAAGTTTGACACCGGAGGCTTTTTGTTTGTCTTTAAGATAAGCTATTATTGTTTCTAACCGCTTCTCAGATTCAGAGAGCGAATTGCCTTCTTCTATTAAATCGTAATCATGAAAACAATAATATTCAAAACCCATTTTGGTAATAAATTCAAAAGCCGCATCTGCTTTATCTAAAGCTCTTTGAATTGGGTCGCCAGCTTGATCCCATAAAAAATTCTGTGTTCCAATACCAAATGGGTCAGCGCCTTGTCCACAGAACGTATGCCAATAAGCAACAGCAAATTTAAAATGCTCACGCATACTTTTTCCTGCAACTATTTGATCTGGATTATAGTATTTAAATGCCAAAGGGTTATCAGATTTAGGTCCTTCGTATTTAATTGCTGGAATGTTTTTAAAATACTCTTTATCTCCTTTTAATATCATACTTTATTTTTATGAACGGTTATTAAATTTTTTAATGTGTTTTCCCATTTTTTGTAGTGGCACTCGTAATGAGATTTATTTTTATCAGGCTTATACGTTTTAATATGGTCATTAGTGGATAAAAACTCACTAAACCTTGAATAATTATCTTTAGTTATTGCAAGAGCTCTCGCAGCACCAACTGCTCCAGTGGTGTTGTAAACTTCTATATCATAACCTATCAATGTCGCTATTGTCGTACCGAATAATTCAGATTGAAATAAATTATCATTACCAGTTCGAATTACCTTTATCTCCATACCATCGTCAATAAGAATTTTTATTCCGTAAACAAATGCAAATGCTATACCTTCAAGAGCTGCTCTGCACCAATGTGCTTTGGTATGTCTATTTAAATCTAAATGCTTAACTGCCGCTTCCAGGGGTAAATGATTTAGCATACGCTCAGCGCCATTTCCAAAAGGAAACAACATTAAACCATCAGAACCAATTTCAACACCATTAGCAAGTTGATTCATAACTGAATAACTTTCAGCATTAATAGTTTCTTTAATATATCTATATAAAATACCTGCTCCGTTTATACATAGTAATTTTCCAAAAATGGGAGTATCAAAAGAGTTATTTACGTGTGCAAAATGATTTATTCTATTAAGTTCTTTAGTGGTTTGTTTATTCGTAACGCCATAGACTACTCCCGATGTACCACCAGTAACTGCAATTTCTCCAGGTTGCAACACATTTAATGACAAAGCGTTGTTTGGTTGGTCTCCTGCCCTGTAAGAAATTGGAATGCCTTCTGGTAATCCAGATTCTTCTGCAGCTCTAGCAGTAACCTGTCCTTGGGGTTGAAAATTAGAAACTATAACGGGAAGTTTATCTTCTGAAATACCATAATAATCTAATAAAAAGCTAGCTATAGATTGATTTTTAAAATCCCAAAAAACACCCTCTGAAAGACCAGTAATTGTTGTATTTATCTCATTGGTTAATCTGTAAGCTACATAATCACCAGGTAACATGGCTTTATATACTTTACTATACAATTCGGGTTCGTTTTCTTTAACCCATGCAAGTTTAGACGCTGTAAAATTTGCAGGAGAATTTAATAAGCGTTCCGAACATTTATCTGTTCCCAGATCATTTAATGCTTTTTCACCTATGGATACCGCCCTACTGTCACACCAAATTATTGAATTTCTTAGAGGTTTACCTTGAGAGTCTATAACAACTAAACCATGCATTTGATAAGCAATTCCAATCCCTTTAATCAAACTAGTATCTATATGTAACTCATTAATTATTCGTTTTGTACCAATACAAATAAGTTCCCACCAAAAATCTGGATCTTGTTCTGCCCAACCAGCGTTAACAGCCGTAATAGTCATTTCATTTTTTGGTTCTGAAATAACCTTCATTGCCTTACCTGTTGCAGAATCAACTAATGCAATTTTAATTGATGAACTCCCTATGTCATATCCTATATAATACAAAAGCAGGAAATTATTTCTGATTAATCGTCTGAATCATTTCAATGCTACCATCTGATAAATGCTTAAGTGGTGATACTTTTACATTTCTCAAATGTGTTTTACCTGAAATTTGAGTATCGTGATAAAATAAATACCATTCGTCTTTAACTTTTACCACTGAGTGATGATTGGTCCAACCTTGAACCGGGGCATTTAAAATACCTTTATACGTGAAAGGGCCATAGGGATTGTCTGAAGTAGCATAAACTAAAAGATGTGTGTCCCCTGTTGAATAGCTTAGATAATACTTGTTGTTATATTTATGAATCCATGGCGCTTCAAAAAAGCGACGCTCTAAGTCTTTAGTCTTTAATAATTGTCCTTGTTCATCTATAATTTCTATGGATTTGACAGGCTCTGCAAATTGCAACATATCATCTGTAAGCTTTGCTATCCTTGGTAAAATAGCATCACTCTCGGGATCACCTTTATCTTTTAAAGAGCCATTAGCATCATATGAACCTGTTACCCAACGTTGTAATTGTCCACCCCAAATACCTCCAAAATACATATAAGCAGCCCCATCATCATCAATAAATACGGCAGGGTCAATACTAAAACTTCCTTCCATGGGCTCAGGCTGGGGATCAAAAGGACCTTCAGGGTTTTTTGAAGTTGCCACACCTATTCGAAATACATTCTTATCGTCTTTAGCCGGAAAGTATAAATAATATGTGCCGTCTTTATAAGCAGCATCAGGAGCCCAGAATTTACATGTTGCCCATGGTACATCATCTACAGAAAGCCCTACTTTATGAACCTTAGTCTTGCCACCAATTTTTTTCATAGATAATACGTGATAATCAATCATATTGAAATGATTGCCACTGTCGTCTTCAATACCTCCAGACTCAATGTCATGAGATGCGTAAATGTATATCCTATTATTAAAAACATGGGCGGATGGATCTGCAGTAAAAATTTCATCCACTAAGGGCTGATCTTTAAATAGGGATGCATCATAAATTTTATCTTGGGCATTACTTACATAAATGCCAAATAATATAAAGACTGTAAAAAAGTATTTTCGCATTATTGAAGAGTTAGTATTAGTTAGTTAAAATTACATTTATGTAGTACTTGCTCTTATCAATATTGGTGCAATAATTAAAACAAATGTGTATACAAAGATTTGAAAATTCAGTATATTTAACTAGTTATAGTTAATCTACAAGTCATGATAAATTACAAACTTTTTTCCATACTATTAATACTTTGTGGTTACCATCATAATTTCTCACAAAATATATGGACTGGTGAAAAAATAACATTCGAAAAAGGTAATTTTGATAATCCTCTTTTAGAATCATCTCAAGACAGAATTACAGATTTAGTTTGGATTACTAGAGGAAATAGTAATGTGCTTTTTAACGCAAAAACTGAGCCTTCAGCAGATATAAGTGGCTTCAACAGCCCTGAAGACACTGAATGGGCAGAGGGTGCCACTAATGACTTAAACAGTTTAGTTTTTACAGATTTTAAAAATGCCGCACCAAAAGAGGGTTCATCTCCAAGAGTTAAAGATATGGTAGGTAAAAATTATGTATTACATTTGATTACTGATGATATCTACATTGACTTAAAAATGTTATCATGGCGTTCTGGAGGAAATGGTGGCGGAGGATTCAGCTACGAGAGATCTACAAACCAAAACCTATCAATTGATTCATATAATAAATCACCTATTTTAAAGACTAATTATGTGAATCAATATCTGGAGTTAAAAGACACAAAAAACTTTACTAAATACAAGATTATAGATATATCCTCCAAAATAATTGTATCATCAGAATTCACTAATAGTAATGCTATAGGTGTAATTAATCTTAGACCAGGTCTTTATTTTTTGGTAATAGATGATAAAACGAGTACTAAATTTGTAAAATATTAGTTTTTAGAAGTTGCTATGTAATTGTAAACATGATCCTCAAGAATATTTAAAGGTACAGCCCCATCTTTTAGAACTACTTCGTGAAACTTCCTGATATCAAATTGTTCACCCATTTGAGATTCTGCGTATGCCCTTAGTTCAAGTATTTTATTCATTCCTATTTTATATGCTGTGGCTTGTGATGGCATAACGATATGACGTTCTACCATTTTAATACAGTCAAGCATGTCATTAGGGGTATTATTAGCATAATATGCAATACCCTCTTCCCTAGTCCATTTTTTAGTATGAATTCCTGTATCTACAACCAGGCGGCATGCACGCCATAGTTCCATTGCAAGACGACCAAAATCTGAATAAGGATCACTGTAAAATCCAAATTCTTTAGGCAAAAACTCTGAGTATAACCCCCATCCTTCAATATAAGCCGTATAACCTCCAAATTTTCTAAATTTAGGTATACCTTCAAGCTCTTGAGCAATTGCTATCTGCATATGGTGACCAGGAATACCCTCGTGAAATGCTAAGGCTTCCATTTGATATTTCGGCATCATGGCCATTCTGTATGTATTTGCGTAATAAGTTCCAGGTCTAGAGCCGTCTATCGCTGGACTTTGATAAAAAGCTTTTCCTGCAGATTTTTCTCTAAAAGGTTCTACAGCCTTAACCACCATGTCGGCTTTGGGTTTAGTAATAAACATCTTATCCAGTTCACCTTTCAAATTATCAATAAGTTGTTTAGCATCTTTGATATAAGATTCCTTTCCATTATCGGTGTCTGGGTAATAAAATTGATCATCCGCTTTCATGTACTTAAAAAACGCTTGTAAATCGCCATTAAAGCCAACCTCGTTTTTAATTTTGTTCATGGAATTATGGATACGGTTTACTTCTGATAATCCCAGTTCATGTATTTCATCAGCAGTCATTGTGGTGGTTGTAGTGCGTTGAAGAGCAATCTTGTAAAAAGCCTCACCATTAGGCCATTTCCATACACCATCATCGGTTGTGGCACGATTATATTGGGATTTTAAAAATGTAATTAAATTTTCATAAGCAGGTTTAACTGACTCTAGCAAAGCTGTTTTTGATGATTTAATAAAATCCTTCTTTTCAGATTCAGAAATATCTAAAGCTTCAATTTTCTTAGAAAAATCATTATACAATGTACTTGAAAGGCCTTCATTAAAAGGATAACCTTTTATTAAATTTTCAGAATCGTTAATTACATGATTAAAAACAAACTTTGGTACCATAATTCCAGCAGATTCACGTTCTGCTAAATTCTTCTCAAGTTGTTCAAACATGGGTTTTATACCATACAATCTTGAAATATAAGCATCTGCATCACTACTGTCTTGTATTTTATGCATATTAATGAGAAAAGCAGGTATTTCAGCTTGTAAACCATGCATTTGATTTAGTGGATAAGAATAAAGACGCCATTTATTATCCTCTATGGTATGTATTAAACGTTGTTTATAAAGTTTATAACTTAAAAATGTTGATTTATCTAAAGCCAAAGTATCCACATTTGAAAGCCATTCCAAAGCTTGCTTTGCAATTTCAATGTATTGAGCTTCAGCTTCGGGAGATATATCGTCCCATTTATCGTAATCGGTTTTAATTCCAAGGCGCGTCTGACGCATTGGACTTCTTGAAACAGCTAAATCAAATTGAGTTTCAAAAAATTCATTGACCTTTTCGGATTCAGAAACTTGTATCGTTTTTTGCTGTTCTTTACATGAATTAAATAGTACAGTACAAACCAAAATCATGAAAATATATCTCATAGCATTGCTTTTAGATTTAAATATAATTATTCTTGCATATATTAAATTATTATGATAAATAATATTTAATAAAATTTTCTAAAAATCAAATATTAGGTATAGAAGCAGCGCTATGGACTGAATTTATCTCTACAACCAAACGTCTAGAGTATATGACTTATCCAAGACTTTTTGCTGTCTCAGAAAAATCGTGGACTAGTGAACAAAATTTAAACTGGAATGATTTCAAGAGAAGAACTGCAACTCATGAAAAATATCTAGATACAAAAGGAATTAACTACAGAAAAAATATGATTTCCAACGAAGAGCGCGCTTCAGTTCAACCTGAAGCCTATGAAGGTGTCATAAAATAAGTTATAATTCAAATAAAGTCGTTTTAATTACACCTTTGAAATTATCTGAAGGGAGGCTAAGTAAGTTTTTTTGTTTTTTAAATTTAAAATTAAATGGTGGTTTAGTAATATCTACGCCACTTTGTTTTTTTAATCGAATGCCTCGTCCTGAAATGATATCAATATTGGGACTAAAATCACCTTCTGGTATATGTTCAGTAATGATTACATAATTGTATGAACTTAACTTTGTGATAGTGTCTAAAATCTCTTTGTTAGATAAATGCTGAAAAACTTGTCTAATTATCACACAATCCGTTTGAGGTAGTTGATCTTTAGAAATATCTAGTGTTTGAAATTTTAAGTTATCAAACTTAAATAATTGTTTATTTCTTGCTACAAGTTCCGGTACAATATCAATGGCATGATAAAACTCTACTTTATTAACAATTTGCTTCCCAATATTAAAATCGCCGCACCCTAAATCACATAAAGTAATTGGACTTTTAAAACCATCTAAAAAATCAATTATTGACTTTATGTAGGGTTGCACTAAACTTGGTTCATGTGAACCTTCTCCAGAATAAAACATATCCAAGTTCTGTCCTCCCCACAAATTTAATTCATAAACTTGCTGCATAACCTTTTTAGTTGGCCAAGGGGTTTTTGAAAACATATTAAAAATTGAAATGAATTAAGGTATTACTTGATAGGTGGTTGATTTACGAAATTACGCATTTCTAATAGCTTTGATTTGTAGAGTTTCACAACATCCTTAAAATTTTGATCATTGGACAAATCCTGATTCTGCTTAGGGTCGTTATTAAGGTCAAACAACATGTTTGCCCATACAAAGCCTTCATTATTAACAAATTCAGTATAAGCAAAATCAGAGTCAACAACGGCTTCGCCATTAGCGTAACGCGTATAAATTTCTGTTTTATGTTTATTTTCAGGATTGACTAAGACAGATTTAAAACTTTTTCCATGTAAGTATGCTGGTGTCGTTATTCCAGTTAAATCACACAATGTAGGATAAATATCAATATACTCAATAAAGGTATCTGACTCCACTCCGGACTTCATACCGGGAGCATCAATGATTAAAGGGACATGTATAGCCTCTTTTAAAGTACTGTGCTTGGTCCACATACCATGCTCTCCTAGAAAAAAACCATGATCTCCCCATAGTATAATAATAGTGTCATCGCGTAAATTTAAATCATCTAAGGTTTTGATTAATTTCCCGACTAATGCATCGGTATATGAAACACTGGCATAATAGCCATGAATTAATTGTTTAGAAAGTTCCTCTGATAAAAGACCTTTTTCTGGAATACCCGTATACATGCCTCGCAGTTCTGGTGAATTGTGAACAGCGTTTTTAGGAGCATCTTTAATTTTATATGGGTTAGAAGCTAATTGTAAATCCCCATCTTTATACAAATTACCATATTTTGTAGGTTGTATAAATGGTAAATGAGGAGAAACGTAACCCACAGCTAGAAAAAATGGTGTGGTCTTATTCTTAAGCTTTTTAAGACGTTTTATAGCCATTTCGGTTATTTTTCCATCAGAATACTTATCGTCTTTGACATCTGCAAACTCAAAAGCTGGTCCTTTTCGTCTTCCCTTAGGATCGAGGGTTTTCACTATAGCTTTGGAGTCTTGTGTTTGGTAATCAAATTGTTCATGAGAATCATCAATAAATGTCCAATCGGATTCAAAATCCTCGGCAAAGTGAAAAATTTTACCATAAGAGTAAGTCTCGTAACCATTTTGTTTAAAAAGTCCATGCAAGGACTTCGCCTCTGGTGTATCTTCTGAAGCTTTTGAGTAGTATTTTGCAAACCTGGTGTAACTTGGTCTAATTCCTGTCATAATACTAGCCCTTGATCCGCCACACACTGCTATATTACAATAGGCGTTGTTAAATTGTATGCCCGATTTTGAAAGTTGGTCTAAATGAGGCGTTATCATTTGTGAATTGCCGTAAGAATTTATTAGTGGACGTAAATCGTCTACGGCTATAAATAAAATATTCTTAGGATTAGATTGTCCAAAAACCGATAAAAACATTATCATTAAAAGATAAAGGTTAATTTGTTTTAAGTATTTCATAATTTGTTAGTTAATAATGGTTTTGTAGATAGTCAGTCTCATTAAGCGTATTGACTAAATGATCTGGAATCTTATTCCATCGCGTTTTTTTATCAAGCGGGTGTTGGTTTGCTTTTAAAATTGGCATTTTTGATTGTAATAAAATATCATCTTGATTTATCATCCACAAATCCAATTGTTTACTTAATTTATTTTTTATGGTACTATATTTAGCAACTGCAGCCAAATTATTTTTTTCATAAGGATCGTTATTTAAATCATATAATTCCTCGTAGGGCTTGTATTTGAATGCCTCTGCACCTCTTTTAATAAAAGCGTTTATATTAGAATTATCCCCTAAATTTTCTGAAAGTCGCTCATAAGCGTTAAAATTTTTGATATACTTATATCTTTTATCACGAACAGAACGTGATGGAAATACTTGGGCTCCTCTTACGTTTTGTCTTGTTGATACGGCATATAAATACTCATGAATTTGTTTGTTATTACCTTTTAGCACACTGTAAAAACTTTTACCATCTATATCCTTAGGAATTTCTTGACCTGCTACATCGAGAAAGGTCGGTAATATATCTATCAAAGAAACTCTAACATCTGATCTAGTATTTGAATCAATTACTTTTGGCCATTTTACTATTAAAGGTACTCTTAAGCCTGGCTCGTACAAACTCCATTTTCTAGTGATACCATGATCAGAAGCATAAACAAACAAGGTGTTATTTTCTGTGGGTGAGGCATCTAAGATATTCAATACCTGAGCTAACAAATTGTTGTCATCTTCTATATTTTGATAATAACCGGCTTTATTAAAAGTGCTGTTTTTCGATTCATATGGGAGCTTAAAAAGGGTTTTTCCATTATAATCAGAAGATTTTGGATAAGGTCCGTGAGGAAGTTCAGAAGCAATAATTAAACAATAAGGTTGCTTAGTGTCATGAATTATTTGTTTAAAACGTTCAAAATTAAATTGAGGTTTTTCATTAAAAGGAACATATTTTGACCAATTAAAAACGGAGTTTGGCTTAACATGGCTTTTTCCACTTAATATCACATTATATCCAGCTTTTTTTAAATAGTATGTAATACTTTTTACGTTGGGTTTAACAGCGGTATGGTTAGCGTAACACCCATTTTTAAGTGGATACATTCCCGTGTAAAGCATAGATCGGCTTGGGGCACAAATTGCCTGAGCAACATAAGCATTTTCAAAAAGTATACCCTCTTTTGATAAACGATCTACTGCAGAAGTTTGAACTAAAGGATTACCATAACAACCATAATCTAATTGATTTTGATCATCAGCTAAATAGATTATTAGGTTGGGGTTAGTTTGAGCAAATACTAAATATTTAAATAAACATCCATAAACAATCAATAGTAAGCATCTAGATTTTAAAACCATTTTATAAAATTATTACCAGTAAAAATTAATTTTAGATTCTTACCAAATTATATGTATTAGCTCAAAATTAAACCCTTACATCATTCGAATTTGACATATTTGGATTAAAAACTGATATTTTTGAACCGCTTTTTATTAGGAAAGACATATATTTAGATGACTAACAATCCTTTTTATTTTGAAAATAAACTCAATAATATTTAGAAGGTTCTTTCCTTATTCCTTTAATTTACTTATCTCTACGTGTTTTCTTTTAATATGCTTAAAAGTTAAAGCGCAACCTCAGCCATCTGTATTTGATACTAAAAGTGTACACCACAATATTAGTCAAAGAGCTATAACATGTTTTGTAAAAGATAACGATGGATACATGTGGGTTGGCACACGTGGTAATGGTCTATACAAGTATGATGGTGTTGAATTTAAACAGTATGTTAAAAAATGGGAGGACTCCAAAGCTTTAGTAAATAATACCATAAACAAACTATATCTTGATGAAAGCTCAAGATTATGGATAGCTACGGAAAATGGAATTCAGTATTATGATAAAATTAACAACCAATTCAAATCCATTACATATAATGGAAGCGCGCTATCGGCGAATATTCACGCTATCAAACAAACTAAAAATGGACTTTTATTAGTAGGAACTCATAAACTAGGATTATTCATTGTCGATCCTTCCAACCTAAAAGCTAAAAGGGTAAACTATGCCTCTGCTTTTTCTCTTGTTGAATTTGAAATTAATGACATCACAGAATTTAATGATGATTTATACTGGTTAGCAACTAACAAAGGATTAATGCGTTATGATTTTAATAGTAACATGCTTTCTATTGAAAATAAAAATCCTTTAACTGATAAGCCATTAATTACTTTTAATACAGATAAAAAAAATAATATTTGGATTGGTACTTCGCAATCAGGAGTAATTAAGTTTGATAGATTGTCACGGGAATTTAAACATTTTAATTTCACTTCAAAACGTATACTGGCATTATCAAATTATAATGATAAAATCCTTGTTGCTACGGAAAATGACGGCTTATTCATTTTAAAAGCTAATGGCGCAGTTGATGAAAATTTGAGACAAGTAAGTTTTGAAAACTGTAAATTAAAGTCTAATTCCATTTGGTCTCTCTATGTTGATCAAAAAGATAGAATTTGGATTGGATACTACGACAAAGGTTTTGATGTATTTGATTTAGCACACAACAAGTTTTATTCGTTAGCAGATAATTTTAAAGATCTTAAATATCAAAATATTGGTTCTGTTTCAGGAATATCCAGCACTTCGGATGATATCCTTTGGATAGCTACTAACGATAATGGTTTATTTAAATACCACAAAAAACTAAATACCATAACCCCTGTTTCTGACTCAAAAAGTAATTACAAAGGACTAAATAGCAAAGATATCACGTCTGTTTATGTTGATGTAAACAAAAATTTATGGGTAGGAACATGGACATCTGGATTATACATGCTAAGGGCAAATTCTAAACGTTTTGTAAACTATAACATGTCCTCTAAATACAATAAACTTGAATCCAACAGGATCATGACATTTACTGGCGATAAAAATGGTAATGTTTGGATTGGATCTTTTTTAGGAGGTATTATGAAATATGATATTTCTTCAAAAAGGATTTCACACATCAATAACAAAAAAGTTCGTGAA
>JBELHJ010000025.1:6551-10885 GCA_042091495.1 Bacteroidota bacterium | reverse complement strand
CATCTGGATAGCTGGAAACAAAGGCATATCATCATTTATAAAATCAAAGAAATTATTTAAAAATTATAATACCAATGATGGTCTTATGGTAAATAATTTCAATAGAAATGCAAGTTTTAAGGATCACAACGGAGATTTAATGTTTGGGAATGCACTAGGAATTAATGTATTTAATCCTAGTACATTCAAAATAAATACAGAAAAACCAATAATTCACTTTACTGGTATTGAAATAAACAATCAATCATCAATTAAAAATTCGCAAGAAATAAATCCTTATAGCACTCTTAGTAATGAAGTAGAATTAGATCATGGACAATCTGTTTTTACTGTAAATTATGTAGGTATAAATTATACAAGAGGTAAACAAAATCAATATGCCTACAAACTTGAGGGTTTTGAAAAAGAGTGGAATTATGTTGGAAGTAAAACCGCTGCTACTTATACCAATATACCTCCTGGAGATTATATTTTTAAAGTCAAAGCAGCTAATAATGAGGGTTTTTGGAATGAGACACCTGAAACAATTAGTATAACTTTAAGTAAACCTTGGTGGACAACTAACCTAATGCTCATAACATATATATTAATTGGTTTAACAATAAGTTTTATAATTTACGACCTCACAAAATCTAAATTAAGACAAAGACAGGCTATCAAATCAGAACGCATTAAACTCTTACAAACGGAGTCCTTAAATGCTAAAAAAATTCAATTTTTTACGAATATCTCTCATGAATTTAGAACGCCATTGACGCTAATTCTAAATCCATTAGAAGCACTTTTAAACAGTAGTTATCATTTTCCTGACGAAATCAAAAGTAAGCTCAATATCATTCACAAAAACACAAACCGCTTGTTTAGACTTATTGATGAACTCATGGATTTTAGAAAATTGCAGTTTAACAAACTAAGTATAAAAGTTAAGCCCACAAATATTAATGATTTTTTAAAGCAATTAGTTACGCATTTTGAAGAAGAGGCTTTCATGAGAAAGATACAATTTAAGTTATACCAAGAACGTTTAAATGAGCTCATATGGATAGACCCATCATTATTTGAAAAAATTATTTTCAACTTACTCTCTAATGCCTTTAAAGCAACTGCTGATGGTGGTGCAATCACTATAAGTGTTCAACCCAAATCACAAATTATCATGCCTGCTTTTAAACCGGATGAAAAAGTAAAAGGATGTATTATTAGTATCAAAGACAATGGAGTTGGTGTTAAAAAAGAGGAAATTAATAACATTTTTGATAGATTCTACCAAACCGAAGCACTTGATCAACAATATTATGGAGGTACAGGCATAGGTTTGGAAGTGGTTCGTTCATTTGTTGAGCTTCATAAAGGACATATAGAGGTCGTTAGTGATGGCGTGTCTGGATCTGAGTTTATCATCAGTATCCCTTTTGGAAATAGCCACTTTAGCGCTAATGAGATAGATAATAATCCAACTAAAGAAAATGTGGATTTAAATCAAAAAATTACTCCTAGGCCAGCAACTAAAATTACTTCAGAACATAAACCTCAAATTCTAATTGTTGAGGACAATATTGAGCTAAGACAATACCTAACGGAACAACTAGAAAACGAATACAACATTATTGAAGCAAAAAATGGTGTACAAGGCCTAAAAATTGCCCAGAAATTTGTGCCAGAACTTATTATTTCTGATGTTATGATGCCTTTAATGAATGGATTTGATTTCTGCGAACAGCTTAAAGGTAACTCACAAACCAGCCACATACCAGTGATTATGCTTACAGCAAAAATTTTAGAAACAGACCGCTTAAAAGGGATTAATTCTGGAGCCGAGGTTTATTTAAAAAAACCATTTAGTATAACCTTACTAAAAACCCACATCAAACAACTTATTCAAAGTAGAAAACTCATTTTTGACAAATACTACAAGGGGATTATTAACAATGACCTTACAAATTCTAAAGACAAAGATTTTATTAGTTCTGTATTGAATTATGTGCATGAAAATATTGGCAACACCAAACTTAATGTTGAGTTTATGGCCAAAGAACTGCATTTGAGTAGAAGCAAACTTTATCGTAAAATTAAAACCGCAACCGGTGATTCTGCAAATGAATTTATAAGAAAGATTAGACTTGAAAAAGCTAAAGAATATCTAGAACAAACTGATAAAACTGTTAGTGAAATTTGTTATGCTGTTGGATTTTCATCACCATCCTATTTCTCAAAATGTTACAAACAACATTTTGGAGAAATCCCTAAAAAGGATAGAAAGGTTAGCCAATAATACTGAGCTTAGCAAAACGGAGAAGTAATTTTTTAACACCACCATGTTCAAAATTTATTTCGGCTTTGGTATCAGGCCCTTTTCCTTCGAGTTTCAAAACTTCACCTTTACCAAAACGCATATGTTCTACAATGTTACCAACTGTTAACTTGCCATCAAATAAATTAGTAGCCGCTGATTTTGAAACATTAGCTACTGGTTTTAATTTTTTTGGAGGTATAAACTTTGGTGGTTGCTTTTTAGCTGGTCGTATAGATGGTTTTTTAAATCTAAAAGTGTTTGAATCTGGTGCATCACCAAAAATATCAGGATCAAGCATGGGGTTAACACGCTGATCTATTGGAGGCGTTATGAATTCCAAATACTGTTCATCTATTTCTTCAATGAAACGACTTGGTTCGGCATCAATAAGTTTTCCCCATCGGTATCTGGATAGTGTATAAGTTAGATAGGCTTGTTTCTCTGCACGCGTAAGAGCTACATAAAATAGGCGCCGTTCTTCTTCTAGCTCACTCCTCGTGTTCATACTCATCGCACTTGGAAATAAGTCTTCTTCCATACCAACAATGTAGACATAGGGAAATTCAAGTCCTTTAGCCAAATGAATTGTCATTAAGGATACTTTTTCTGCATCATTGCCTTTATCATTGTCCATATCTGTTGCCAAGGCAACATCTTCTAAATATTCTGTTAAACTAGCTGTGGCATCTGCTAATTCTTTTTGGCCCTCAACAAAATCTCCCATACCATTGAGTAACTCCTCTACATTTTCCATTTTAGCAACACCCTCTGGTGTACCGTCTTTATTAAGTTCTTTAATTAATCCTGCTGTTTTTACAACATGATCGGTAATAGCAAAAACATTAGCATTAGCATTTATAATCTGGTAACTTTTAATTAGAGTTACAAAGTTGCTTAGCTTAGTTTTAGTACCAGAGTTTATTTTAATATCAACTTGGTCAATCTGTTCAAGCACCTCAAAAATTGACTTGTTATGCGCATTAGCCGCGACTATTAATTTATCTACAGTGGTTTGTCCAATACCTCTAGCAGGATAGTTTAAGATGCGCTTTAAAGCTTCTTCATCTGCTGGATTAATAATTACCCTCAAATACGCCAAAACATCTTTTATCTCCTTACGTTGGTAAAAGGATAAACCGCCATAGATTCTGTATGGAATGTCTCGTTTACGCAACGCATCTTCTATAGCTCTTGATTGGGCATTGGTTCTGTATAAAATGGCAAAATCTGAATCTTTCAGCTGATGGTTCATTTTATTTTCAAAAATAGAACTAGCAACATAGCGTCCTTCATCACCATCAGTCATTAAGCGGTTCACTTTGACTTTATCACCTTCTTCATTAGCAGTCCAAACATTCTTATCTAACTTGGATTGATTTTTATCTATTACAGAATTAGCTGCCTGTACAATGTTTTTGGTAGAGCGGTAATTTTGTTCTAACCTAAACATTTTAACATCATCGTAATCCTTTTGAAAATTGAGAATATTATTAATGTTCGCCCCTCTAAAAGCGTAGATACTTTGGGCATCATCCCCTACCACACAAATATTTTGAAAACGATCCGATAAAGCTCTTACAATAAGGTATTGAGAATGGTTGGTATCTTGATACTCATCTACTAAGATATATCTAAACCGGTCCTGGTATTTGGCTAAAACATCTGGAAAACGTGTGAGTAACTCATTAGTTTTTAATAATAAATCATCAAAATCCATGGCACCTGCCTTAAAGCATCGTTCTACATAGTTTTTGTAAATATTTCCCAACTCGGGACGTTTAGCCATAGTATCGGCCTCAATAAGTTCTGCATTCTGAAAATAAGCCCTAACGGTAATGAGGCTGTTTTTATAGGATGATATTCTTGCGGCAACTTGTTTGGTTTTATAAACGTCTTTATCAAGTCCCATCTCTTTTATGATAGCACCAATAAGACGTTGGCTGTCTTGACTATCATAAATTGTAAAATTTGAAGGATATCCCAAACGGTCAGCTTCAATACGTAAAATTTTAGCAAACACAGAGTGAAATGTACCCATCCA
>JBELHJ010000025.1:0-6451 GCA_042091495.1 Bacteroidota bacterium | reverse complement strand
AAATTAATTAATGTACTATCCTAAAAATATATTTTTTATCAAAAATTATAAACAATCAACATAAGATATAACCATGGATAATTTTATGAAAGAGACTGGGGATATTTATGGAAAAATTTAGTTTTATTTAAAAGAATGATATATTTGATTTATATTTTTAATAGACTATCAAATGACGCAAGAGCGCTTAGTAGATTTATTCATATTCTGCATTCCAGCCTTAATTACTGGTCTTATTGCTTATTACTTCTTTAAAACGCATACGCAAAATGAAGATGGTAGGAGACGCTTTTTATTACAAAAAGATTTAAAAACTCAAACTACCCCCTTACGTTTACAAGCCTATGAACGGCTTACTTTATTTTTAGAACGTATAACTTTAAGTAAACTTTTAATTAGAGTGCATCCTATTTCCGATAAAATTAATGATTACGAAACGCTTCTTGTAGCAACTATAGAGCAAGAATTTGAACACAATTTAGCCCAACAAATCTATGTTTCAGACGATTGCTGGAAAGTACTTGTATCTTGTAAAAATAATACCATACAAAGCATCAGAAAATCTGCAATAAACGAAAAAGTAAAAACCGCAGCAGATTTAAGAGAGCAAGTCTTAACAGATCAAATAGACAGCAAGTCACCTACTGCTATTGGAATTGCTTTTATAAAAGCAGAAGTATCTCAAATGTGGTAATTGCCATTATTCTAATTCTGATAACATTTTTTTAGCAAACGATTTAAAACGCCAGTTGTAATGATTGCTTGCGGCCATTAAGTTTGATTTAACTTCTTCATTAACCAAATTCATGTAAGACAAATATTCAAACGCTAACTGCCTAACTTCAGGATGATAAGCAGCAGAAGAGTAATTAATCAACTCCTTATACAATGTTTGCAGATTATCAGGATTTGTTTCGATATTCATTGATAAAACCAACCACAATATCCTGAATGTATGCATGCCCCTACCCTTTATACTTGCAGTTTTATATAAGAGTTCTTGGCGTAAATCCGTATTAGACTGATAAAGCAAAACCAATAAACGTTCTTTAATTACTGTTGGATAATCTAATAAGTTAGACTTTAAAACTGCTGTGTTTTTGGTGTTAAGCGTATTTACTCGGTTTAGGGCTGCTAAAAGCAATTGATGATCTTCAACTTTTAAAGCGTAATCCAAATAATAATCAAAGTCACAAACACATTCAGGGAGATTATTTAACCAAAATACTTTATCTGATCTATTTTCGAAATCTATTCTCAATTCTTGGCAAGAATCACTTTTATTTAAGTCTATTATAGAAAACGCCGCTTTTATTGATAACCATTCTTTGGTGATACTGTTTGCTTTTAAATATTCATCTATTTGCGCTTGCGGCAATAAATCTGATTGCAACCATTGTTTAATGAATTTATCCAGGTTTTTGGGTGTGACCTTGTTGACACTGGCTAAAAAGTCTTTGGTACTGGCATTTTTAAAAGCATTATTTCCTAAATAGTCTTTTACAGCAGTTTTAAATGCTTTATCACCCACATAATCCCTTAATACGTGTAATGCCCAGGCGCCTTTTTTATAAAATGTGATACTACTGGCTTTGGGATCTAATAGTTTAGAGCCTAGAACACTTTGCTCCTGAGTTTTTAACTCTTCAACATAATTGAATAATTGTTTGTAGAAATAATCCGCTCCAAAAATAGCTTTCTCAGCCAAAAGCGCATAATAGGTTGCAAATCCCTCTTGTAACCAGTGGTGAGTTCCCGAAGCTGCAGTAACCATGTCACCAAACCATTGGTGTGCTAATTCATGTGCATTAACATTCACATAATTGCTAAAATCAAAATCTTGAGCAGGACGTAAATACGTATCCGAAAAAATCGTTAATGTGGTATTTTCCATACCTGCATACATAAAATCATGAACCGGAACTTGACGGTATATCTCCCAAGGAAATGCAATGCCAATCTCATTTTCTAAAGTATCAAAAATGCGTTTGCTGTATCTGAAAGTGGGCTCTACAAAGCTGCTATCTTGTTTATGATAATAATTATATAATGGAACGCCACTAGCACTTTTTTCATTAATAAATTCATAATCCCCTACCACCAAGGCCAAAAGGTAACTCGACATGGGATGATTCATAGCATAAGTCCATGTAGTTAAATTATTCGTAGTTTGTTTATTGGTTAAAACCCCATTACTTAATACTTGGTAATTGGAATTAAAAGCTATGGTTAACTCAAAAATCACTTTCTCATTTTCGTCATCAAAACTTGGTAACCAATTAGAGGTGTATTTGCCTTGTCCTTGTGTCCAAATTTCATTAGGGGCTTGGTTATCCCAGCCTACAAAATAAAGCGCCTTTTTAGGCATGGCGTGGTAAGAAAAAGTTAATTGATTAGCACCATCTCTAAACGAATTAGAATTTATTCTAATTTGCTTATTATCATATTTAAACGGAACCTGAGAGTTATTGACTTTTAGCTCCTTTAAAGTCATATTTCTAGCATCAATAACAAGCGTATCACTAGCCTTAGTGGCATTAAACAAAATGCCAACCCTACCTTGAACCGATTTGGAAATAGTATCCAGGGTAATTTGTGCTTTAATATGGGTTGCATCTGGCTTTAATTTTGGTTGCGCCAGAAAAGGAGTCACACAAAAAAAACACACAATAAGATAAGCGATATTGTTAATAACCGTAGGGTTTTTGGGTTTCATCTTTCAAGTATAAGAATTATATTCGTTTTGATGAATACCAAATTACAAACTCCCATAGATTATCTTAAAGGTGTTGGGCCACACCGGGCAGATTTATTACGAAAAGAGCTGGGTATTCAAACGTATCAAGACCTTTTAAATTTTTTCCCGTATCGCTACATTGATCGTACTCGTTTTTATCAAATTAAAGATTTACAACGTCACAGTGCAGAAGTACAACTTGTTGGAGAAATTACAGAGATAAAAGAAGTTGCACAAAAACGAGGGAAACGCTTGGTGGCAAAATTTAGAGATGAAACTGGCACCATGGAGTTGGTATGGTTTCGAGGCCAAAAATGGATTAAAAACCAGTTAAAACTTCACGTGCCCTATATCATTTTTGGAAAAACCAATTGGTACAATAATAGTTTTAGTATGCCACACCCTGAAATGGAGCTCAAACCCAAAGACAAAAAAGAGCTAAAAACAGGAATGAAAGCGCTCTACTCTTCTACTGAAAAACTTAGTAATAGTGGTATTACGAATAAAGTGATGACAGGCATGATCCAACACTTATTCTTGGAATTAAAGGAGCTACTATTTGAAACCTTGCCAGAGTATCTTATTAACAAAGAAGCTTTGCTTACAAAAGATAAAGCCTTACTTAATATCCATTTTCCAAAAACAACCGATTTATTGGCAAGAGCCCAGTTTAGACTCAAATTTGAAGAGTTATTTTATATACAACTACAGCTAATTTTAAAGAACCTCATACATAAATCTAAAATTAAAGGGCAATTATTTGAAACGGTTGGGGACCATTTCAATGCGTTTTATAAATCACACTTACCCTTTAAACTCACCAATGCCCAAAAGCGTGTTTTAAAAGAAATAAGAGCCGATATGGGTACGGGTGCACAAATGAATAGATTACTACAAGGCGATGTGGGTTCTGGTAAAACCATAGTTGGTTTTATGAGCATGCTTATGGCAATTGACAATGGTTTTCAAGCCTGTTTAATGGCGCCTACAGAAATTTTAGCCAATCAGCATTTTCATGGCTTAAAACTTTGGTGTGATGCGGTTGGTATACATATTAAACTCTTAACGGGCTCAACCAAGAAAAAAGACCGCACCCCTATTCATAATGCGCTAGAAGACGGGAGTTTACAAATTATAGTAGGGACACATGCCCTTATAGAAGATGCTGTAGTTTTTAAAAATTTAGGACTTGCAATTATAGATGAACAGCACCGCTTTGGGGTAGCACAACGCAGTAAACTTTGGAAAAAAAATAGCTTACCACCACATGTTTTAGTGATGACTGCTACGCCAATTCCACGCACCTTGGCCATGTCACTCTACGGTGATCTAGATGTCTCTGTGATCGATGAGCTCCCACCGGGGCGACAAGCTATTAAAACCGTACACCGCTTTGATAACAACCGCCTAAAAGTAAATGCTTTTTTACGTGATGAAATTAAAAAAGGAAGACAAGTCTATATCGTATATCCATTGATACAAGAGAGTGAAGCCCTAGATTACAAAGACCTTATGGATGGCTTTGAAAGCATTAGTAGAGACTTTCCTAAACCCCACTACCAGATTTCTATAGTACATGGCAAAATGAAACCGGCAGACAAAGATTTTGAAATGGAACGCTTTGTAAAAGGCGAAACACAAATTATGGTTGCCACCACCGTTATTGAAGTTGGGGTTAATGTCCCTAATGCCTCGGTTATGGTAATAGAAAGTGCTGAACGCTTTGGGTTGTCTCAGTTACACCAGTTAAGAGGCCGTGTAGGCCGTGGTGCCGAACAAAGCTATTGTATACTCATGACCAGTCATAAACTAAGTGACCACAGTAAAACCCGTTTAGAAACCATGTGCAGAACTACAGATGGCTTTGAAATTGCCGAAGTAGATTTAAAACTAAGAGGTCCCGGTGACCTTATGGGCACCCAACAAAGTGGTATTTTAAATCTTAAAATAGCAGATATCGTAAAAGATAAAGATATTCTAGAGCATGCGCGCTACTATGCCAAATTTATACTAGACAAAGACCCCTCATTAGGGTTTAAAGAACATTTGCCTATTTTAGAAACTTACAGAGCCTTAATGACCTACAAAAACATCTGGAATTATATAAGCTAGCGCCTAAGCATTATGGGAACCGTCACAAAACGGACCATCTTGCGTTTTTCCGCAGTTACATAATGAAAAACGGTTTCTAGTAGGTATCACGTTACCTTCGTCATCTAATAAAATAACATCTTTACCATTAGTAACTTTAACTTTTCCTGTTGGGGTTATTTGTAGTGTGGGCTTTTGATCCATAGTGTTGTTGGTTTGTTTTTAACGAATATACTAATCTTCTTGAACTTTACATGTCATTTCATAATGACATTCTTGGGTATCTAAGTTACTAAAACAAGCATATACTTTAATAATAATTGTGCGTTTTTAGTCCATGAATTCACAATTTAAAACCAAATTAAATATTAAGAAAATTACTTAATGATGAGTTGTTTGGTTTGGGAGTTAAATTTTCCAGAAACTTTTAACAAGTAAACCCCTTTGTTTAATTGATGTTTAACACTTAAAACAGCAGTATTAACAACTGTTTCTTTGTATACAAGACGGCCTCTAATATCAAAAATTTCTATTAAGTGTGATACGTTAGTTTCAGCCAAATCTATATTAAATACGCCATTGGTTGGATTGGGCCAAAGCGCAAAAATTGGCACATGACTGGGATTTGAAATTTGAAGCGCATTAAAATCTAGTTGTATACCCACAGGACGGTGGTCTGACACATGATAATCATAGCTACTAAAGCCCCCAGAGAAATAATCGTCCAAACGAATGGTAGACACATTAGTTGCATTGTTATTTATTAGCGGAAACAACTCGTTAGTTACCAATATATGGTCTAAATGCGAAGGCCAATTGGGGTAAGACCAGTTGGTAGCATTTCCGTTAGCAATGGCCATATCTGCAAAAGTAAAATTGCCAGTGTCATCCAAATACATCTGGAATACATTATTTACAGCGTCATCTGTAAGCAAGTCATTAAGATCTCCCAAAATAATGACCTTCTCATTAGGTAGATAATCATCAATATAGGCTTTTAAAAGCCTGCTGGCCTCGTAACGTCTAAACTCAGAATCATTGGTATTGTCCAAATCCAAATCACCATCACCACAACACTTAAAGTGGTTGTTTATAAGAATAATTCGCTCATTGTTAACCGTAAGATCCATAAGCAAAGGGGAACGCGGAAAAAAACTCCAATAAGCAGAACTGTTATAAATTTTATAGATAGCGTTAATAGTAAATCCATTGTTTTTATAAACATAGCCTAAACCGTTGGCATAGGAATTAGGAATATAAACCTCATAACCAGGAATACCAGCTATCATGTCTTTAAATAAGCGCTCATCATCAATTTCTTGAATGGCCAGTACCTCGGCACCCAATTGCTGTATAATGGTAGCTACATAGTCTTCTGTGGTATTGCGTTTAGGGAACCACTCAATATTCCAGGTAGCAATATCGAAGGTGTTGGGGGTACCAAAGGCCAAATCATCTAGAGATTGTGCCTTTAAGGGCTGTGATGCCCAGAACACCAAAAACAGAACAGGGACTATTAGGGGTTTTGTCATATTGTTAATTCTACCGTTGTAAAATTACAACTTGTCCCCCTAATAGTTCCTATTAAAAAACGTTTTAAGTTTTTTTTAGGTATTGATTAAT
>JBELHJ010000024.1:0-33249 GCA_042091495.1 Bacteroidota bacterium | reverse complement strand
GGTGTTAAGGAAGTTCCTGTTGAGGCTTTAATACCAAATACGTCTTACTTTTTCTTTTCGCATACCATAAAAAAACAACCCTATAATAGAAAATTACTAAAAGCTGTACTAGATAAAAATATCACCTTATATGACCATGAAGTTATAACCAATGCAAAAGCATATCGTCTTATTGGTTTTGGACGTTATGCTGGAATTGTTGGTGCTTATAACGGATTTAGGGCTTGGGGTGACCGTTTTAAAAGTTGGGAATTACCAAAAGCCAACACCCTTGACAATCAAAAGGAATTAATAACAGCCCTAAAACAGTTGCAATTACCCGCTATTAAAATTCTACTAACAGGAAACGGTAAAGTAGCTAAAGGTGCCATGGAAATGCTCGATGCTATGGGTATTCAAAAAGTTAGTGTTGAAGATTATCTGTGTAAATCTTTCAGTCATGTGGTTTATTGTCAGGCAGATGTTATGGATTACAACAAGCGTAAAGATGGCAGCTCTGGGAACATGCAAGATTTCTTTAACAACCCCGGAGTTTATGAAACTAACTTTACAAGATTTACTTCTGTAACCGACCTCTTTATTGCTGGGCACTTTTATGGTGATGGTGCGCCCGCGTTTTTTACAAAAGAACAAGCAGCCTCGTCCAGTTTTAATATTAAAGTCATTGCCGATATAAGTTGTGATATTGGGTGTCCAATTCCAACAACTTTAAGGGCATCTACTATTACAGAACCTGTATATGGTTACCATAAAATAAATGGTACAGAAACAGATTTTAATCATCCCGATGCTATTACAGTTATGGCTGTAGATAATTTGCCTTGTGAGCTACCTAAGGATGCAAGTATAGGTTTTGGTGACATTTTTTTAAAAGCGGTTCTACCTGCTTTTTTTAATAAGGACGCCGATGGCATATTAGAGCGCGCTAGAATGACAAGTAATGGAAAACTTACAGCGCGATTTGCATACCTACAGGATTATTTGGATGGTTTAGAATAAGACAAAAAAAAACCACTTTTAAGTGGTCTTTTTAATTATAATCTTAAAATAGTTTTTCTAATGGCGGTGAGATTGGTTAGGAGCCCTTCTAATTGGTTTAAATGTAACATATTAGCACCGTCACTTTTAGCGTTAGCAGGATCAAAGTGTGTTTCAATAAATAAGCCGTCTACATGATTTACTACACCAGCTCTTGCAATAGTTTCAATCATTTCCGGACGTCCACCAGTAACCCCTGCACTTTGGTTGGGTTGTTGTAATGAATGGGTTACATCTAGGACAGTAGGTGCATAACTTCGCATGGTTGGAATACCTCTAAAATCAACTATCATATCTTGGTAACCAAACATGGTACCGCGATCTGTAATCCAAGCATAATTATTACCAGCATCTTTGACTTTTTGAACGGCATGTTTCATGGCTTCAGGACTCATAAATTGCCCTTTTTTAAGATTAACAACTTTACCGGTTTTTGCAGCACCAACAACCAGGTCTGTTTGTCTAACCAGAAAAGCAGGAATTTGAAGCACATCTACATAGGCAGCAGCTTTTTCGGCATCGCTCACTTCATGGATGTCTGTAACAGTTGGCACACCAAAAGTTTGACCAACTTTCTCTAAAATTTTTAATGCTTTTTCATCACCAATCCCTGTGAAGCTGTCAATTCGACTACGGTTAGCTTTTTTAAAGCTTCCCTTGAATACATATGGGATTTGTAATTTGTTGGTAATATTAACAACACGCTCAGCAATACGCATAGCCATGTCTTCGCTCTCAATGGCGCATGGACCACAAAGCAAAAAAAAGTTGTCAGATTGTACATGTTTTATATGAGGAATACCGTCTAATGTCATAAATATGTGTGTTTAAGCCACAAATATAGTTAAAACCCCCATTAAGCTGTTGTAAAATTAGATAGCTGTAATTGAATATTTGTTTCAATGTTTTGGTTATGAATCAGTTAGCTTTTATTTTTTTAATTAAAAATGTCGTTGGGTTGTGGGTAATATCAATAAATTAAATGTACCTTTGCGCGCTTAAAAATGCGACTTTATGAGTACAATTAAAAACATCGCTATTATTGCGCACGTTGACCACGGTAAAACTACATTGGTTGATAAAATCATGTATCATTGTCAGTTATTCCGTGAAAACGAAAATACTGGAGATCTTATTTTGGATAACAATGATTTAGAACGTGAGCGAGGGATTACTATAACTTCAAAAAACGTATCGGTTAACTATAAAGGCACTAAAATAAATATTATTGACACTCCTGGTCACGCCGACTTTGGTGGAGAAGTTGAACGAGTTCTTAATATGGCAGATGGGGTATTGTTATTGGTTGATGCCTTTGAAGGCCCTATGCCTCAAACCCGTTTTGTACTTCAAAAAGCTATAGATTTAGGATTAAAACCATGTGTAGTTATAAATAAAGTTGATAAGGAAAATTGTACACCTGATGAGGTTCATGAAAAGGTGTTTGATCTAATGTTTGAACTAGGAGCTGAAGAGTGGCAGCTAGATTTTCCAACGGTTTATGGTTCTGCCAAAAACAATTGGATGAGTGAAGATTGGAAGCAAGAAACTACTTCTATAGAACCATTGTTAGATATGGTATTAGAACATATTCCCGTTCCTAAAATAGAAGACGGTACCACCCAAATGTTAGTAACCTCATTAGATTATTCATCATTTACGGGTAGAATAGCTATTGGGCGTTTACAACGTGGATCTCTAAAAGCAGGAATGCCTATTTCTTTAGTAAAAAGAGATGGTAGCATTGTAAAATCTAAAATTAAAGAACTGCATATTTTTGAAGGTGTTGGAAGAAGAAAGGTAGAGGGAGTTACAGCAGGAGATATTTGTGCACTAGTTGGATTAGAAGGTTTTGAAATTGGTGATACTATTGCTGATTTTGAAACTCCTGAAGCATTAAAAACTATTGCTATAGATGAGCCAACAATGAGTATGTTATTTACAATTAACGACTCACCTTTCTTTGGTAAAGACGGAAAATTTGTGACTTCACGTCATATTAAAGAACGTTTAACCAAAGAGTTAGAAAAAAACTTAGCACTTCGTGTACAAGAAACAGATAGTGCTGATAAGTTTATGGTATTTGGTAGAGGGGTATTACATTTATCTGTACTTATTGAAACTATGAGGCGTGAGGGCTATGAATTACAAATTGGTCAACCACAGGTAATTATTAAAGAAATTGATGGCGTTAAGTGTGAGCCTGTTGAAGAAATGACTATTGATTTACCGGAGGAGGTTTCTGGTAAAGCTATTGAACTCGTAACCATGCGTAAAGGTGAAATGACCAGCATGGAAGCTAAAGGTAACCGCATGGTGTGTGAGTTTATTGTTCCCTCTAGAGGGATTATAGGTTTACGTAACCAACTATTAACTGCAACTGCAGGAGAGGCAATTATGGCTCATCGTTTCAAAGAATATCAGCCATTAAAAGGTGGTATTCCAGAACGTCAAAACGGCTCATTGGTATCTATGGAAAATGGACAAGCTATTCCATATTCAATAGATAAACTACAGGATCGTGGTAAGTTCTTTATTGATCCAGGTGAGGATATTTATGAAGGTCAGGTTATTGGAGAAAACTCTAGAGGAGATGATATGACAGTTAACGTTACCAAAACCAAAAAGTTATCTAATGTGAGATCTTCTGGAGCTGATGATAAAGCTAAAATTGTCCCTGCTATTAAGTTTACTTTAGAAGAAGCTCTAGAATATATTCAGAAAGATGAGTATGTTGAGGTTACACCAAATCATTTAAGATTAAGAAAGATACTTCTAAAAGAAGTAGAGCGAAAGCGAGGTAAAGCAATATAACAACTGAAGCCTATTCAAAAGAATAGGCTTTTTTTATGGATTCATTTTTTAGGCTTTATAGTGCTCTCTTAGGTGGTTTTTTTTAGATTTGTTTGAGAAATATTTAAGCTAAAAGTTATTTATAACGTTATTCCATATCAGGATTCCAATAAAAAAAGTTGGGATGATTTCATAAGAAACTCTAAAAACGGTACGTTTTTATTTCAGAGAGGATTTATGGAGTATCACAGTGATCGTTTTAAAGATGCCTCCTACTTGGTACTTAAAAAAAATAATGTAGTTGCTGTGCTTCCTGCTAATTCAGTTGACGATATCATTCATTCTCATCAAGGACTTAGTTACGGTGGTCTCATTCTAAAACCATCACTTAAACTTAATGAAGTCATTTTAATTTTTGAGGCGCTTCTCAATCAATTAAGCATTGATGGGTTCAAAACTTTAGATTTAAAATTTACCCCAGATTTTTATGCATTACAAAGCACTAACGAACTGAAATATTTGGTTCATATACTAAATGCAGAATTATATAAACGAGATGTATTATCAGTATTAGATTTAAAATCCTCTTTACCATATAATTCAAGTACTAAACAAGCTATTAAGCAGGCAGAAGATCAAAGTTTTAAAGTTAAAGAAGTTGAAGATGTTGCGTCTTTTTGGAATGAGTTATTAATTCCAAATTTAAAAAAACGTCATCAAGCTAAACCTGTTCATAGTACAACAGAAATGCAAAAATTAAAGCAACGATTCCCATTCAACATCAGACAATTTAATGTGTATAATGATGACCAATTAATTTCAGGATGCACTGTCTTTGAAACAAAAACAACAGCTCATGTACAATATATTGCTGGAAGCGCAGTTAAATCTGAAAGAGTAGCTATAGATTATTTACATCATTATTTAATCTCACGAGTTTTTAAAGAGAAAGATTTTTTTGATTTCGGGGCATCAACCACGAATAAAGGTAAAAATATTAATGAAGGTTTATTGTTTTGGAAAGAACGCTTCGGAGCGCGCACTTATACCCAAGACTTTGTTAAGATCAACCTAAATAAAAGCATACAATTAAAGTCAATTTTAGAATGATTCCTTATTTGGATTTACATAAAATTAATAAACAGTATGAACTTGAATTATCTCAAGCTTATTCCGATTTTATTGATAGTGGTCGCTATATTTTAGGTAGTGCTGTTGTTGATTTTGAAGAATCTTATGCCTCTTATTGTGGTACTAAGTATTGTGTTGGAGTAGCTAACGGATTAGACGCCATAAGTCTAATTTTAAAAGCTTATATACAATTAGGGAGGTTACATAAAGGAGATAGTGTTTTGGTGCCTGCAAATACTTACATTGCCTCTATAATTGGAGTTGTCAATGTGGGGTTAAAGCCTGTTTTTGTAGAACCAGACTCCAAAACATTTAATATTGATCCTAAAGCTCTTGAGCAGGCTTATAATCACAAAGTTAAAGCTATTTTAGCTGTGCACTTGTATGGGCAATTAGCAGATATGGAAACTATTAATTTGTTTGCAAAAGCAAATGATTTAATTGTCATCGAAGATGCCGCTCAAGCCCATGGAGCTTCAAATTCAAAAGGAATAAAAGCTGGAAATTTAGGACATGCCGCTGCATTTAGTTTTTATCCAGGTAAGAACTTAGGTGCCTTAGGTGATGCTGGAGCTGTTACTACAGGTGATGGGGAACTGTTTACGATCATAAAATCCTTACGTAATTATGGAAGTAGTAAAAAATACGTTAATGATTATATAGGTATAAATAGCCGATTGGATGAACTACAAGCGGCATTTTTAAAAATTAAACTAGGGCATTTAGATAATGAAAATACTTCTAGACAACGAATTGCTAAAGCTTATTTATCAAGGATTACAAATACTAAAATAAAATTACCTTTTTGGAATGGAACTGCGAATCACGTATTTCATGTGTTTGGAGTTCAAGTTGCAGATCGTAATGCTTTTACGTCTTATCTAGAGTCACAAGGCATAGGTTATATGATTCATTACCCAATACCTCCTCATCATCAAAAAGCTTTGGAAGCCTATAAAAATTTAAAACTACCCATAACCGAAACCATTCACAAACATATTGTGAGTTTACCTATTCACCCATGTTTATCTGAATCAGAACTTAAAACTATTATTGATGCTATTAATGCTTATTAGTTTTGAGTTCTAAACAAAATACATACCAACAAATTATAAAAGCAACCTCACTTTTTGGAGGTGTACAAGTCTTTAATATTTTGTTATCTGTAATTAAAACCAAGGTAGTTACTATTATTATTGGTCCTGCTGGTTTTGGAATTTTAGGCTTATTTACGGCCACTGTTAAATTGATTCTTGATTTTACAAAAGTAGGCTTAGATAAAAGTGCGGTCAAAGAACTTGCTGAATACGACACTTTAGAAGATAAAACAAAACGCAATGAGTTTATTTATGTACTCAATAGAGTAGTATGGATTACTGGTGGTCTAGGAGCATTATTGACAATTATATTCTCAAAATTTTTAAGTGTAAAAACTTTTGGAGATTCCAGTTACACTTTTGGATTCATATGGCTTGCTTTAGCTGTTCTTTTTAGCCAATTAAGTAGTGGGCGAATGGCTATTTTACAAGGCACTAGACAACTTAAACAATTGGCTAAAGCCAATCTATTATCCAGCTTTTTAGGATTAATGGTCTCTGTGCCGTTGTACTTATTATTTGAGATAAGTGGAATTGTTCCTGCAATAATTCTTACTTACTTAGTATCTTTTTTAGTGTTTTATTTGTTTTCCAAAACATCTAATGCACATCATTTTGAAATGCCTTTTAAAACATTATTAAATAAAAGTAAGGCTATGCTTACTTTAGGGTTTACGTTAAGTTTTACTTCATTAATTTTAACACTCACATTATGGTTAATTCAAATATTTATTAGGGATTTAGGAGGATTAGAACAAGTAGGGTATTATGCTGCAGGTATGCTTATAATAAATGCTTATGTTGGTATGATTTTTAATGCAATGGCAACAGATTATTTTCCAAGACTGTCTGCAATAAATAAAGATAATAATGCCATTCAAAAAGTGGTAAATGAACAAGCAGAAATCGCAATTCTCTTAATAACACCAATCATAACTCTATTTTTACTATTTAAAGAACTCATCATTCAAATACTATACACACCATCTTTTTTAGTAATAACTGGAATAGTTACATTTGGTATTTTAGGTACATTGTTTAAAGCTGTTTCTTTTTCTTTAGGTTATGTAATTATAGCTAAAGGGCATTCTAAAGTATATATCAAAACCGCTATTGTATTTAATATATTAATGTTGCTTATATCTGTGGGTAGTTATAAATATGGAGGTCTTGATGGACTGGGTCTTGGGTTATTAATTTATTATTTTATTCATTTTTTAGGCATTAAATGGATTAATGCGCACTTATATAAATTAAGATTATCAAAATATACTTTATACTTATTGTTAATTAGTTGCGTTATTTGTACAAGTGTATATATGGCACTTCAAATAAAAGGCATTTTTTTAAGGTACTGTATAACATCATTATTGGTTTTGGTATCGGTTGTATTTACAATTATGCAATTACAAAAACGTGTTGATTTTAAAGCTTTAATTAAAAGGGGTTTTAAAAAGTAATTATTATGCTTCAAACTGGAATATTAAGAAAATTAAGAATTTATAAAAAAGTAAATTGGTATAAAACGATTTATTTTAATTTTAAAATCTTTCCTTTTGTTGAGGCTATTAAGTTTCCTGTATTTTTTTACGGCCGATATAAGTTTAGCGCCTTAATAGGCACTATTAAGATAAATGGCCCAATTAAAACGGCTATGATTGGTTTTGGACAACCCTATGAATTACAAAAACAGGGTATGGGTATTTCTGAGTTAAATCTGAAGGGCCAGTTGGTTTTTAGTGGTCATGTACAGTTTGGAAAAGATTGTTTTATATCTATCTCTAAGGGTGCTTATTGTGAGATGGGGCATATGGCATCTTTGGGTTCAAAATCGACTCTTATTTGTACAAATAAAATTAGTTTTGGTACCTGGACAAGAATAGGAGCAGATTCAAAAGTTATTGATACGAATTATCATCAAATGTATGATACCGTAACCAATGAGAGATTTCCAGTTCATGGGCCAATAAAACTTGGAAATTATAACTATATAGGAAGTGATGTAAGTATAAAACAACATACGGTTACACCAGATTTTTGTACTATTGCTTCATACAGTTTGTGCAATAATGATTATTCAACTTATGGTAAGAATATATTAATTGGTGGTATTCCTGCAAAACTTTTAAAAAATAACATATCCAGAGATTGGGAAGGGGAACGTTCCAGACTAGAGAAAACACTAATAGTTGAACTATAATAAATGATTACTTTAATAGATATACCAAAAATTACAGATGTTAGAGGCAACCTTGGCGTTGTTGAAAAAGATGTGATACCATTCAATATTAAACGGGTTTATTATTTATACGATGTTCCTAGTACAGCCTATCGTGGTGGACATTCTCACATAGATCAAACCGAGTTATTGATTCCTTTAAGTGGAAGTTTTGAGGTTGTTTTAGATAACGGAAATGAAAGAAAGTCAGTATTACTTAACAAACCAGATAAAGGGTTACTAATAAATACAGGGATTTGGAGAGAATTACAAAACTTTTCATCTGGATCAGTTTGTTTGGTGCTTTCCTCAGGAGAGTTTGATGAAGCAGATTATATAAGATCCTATAAAGATTTTTTAACCTCCAAAAGTTAAGAAAGTTCCCAAGTTTTCAGATAGTGTTCTGCAACGCGTTCATAGTGATGATAGGTTTCTACAAACCAACGCGCATTTTTTGAAATTTCTTTGATTTTTTTTGGTTCATCAATAAGCTCTTGCATTTTTCGATATAATATTTCTACGTCAGGAACAGCTTCAATTCCAATTTCTTTCTCCAGTTTATAATGGGTTTTAAAGATTTCACTTAAACCAGTAAAAACCACTTTTCCAGTAGCCATAGCTTCCAGTGCGTTATAACCTTGACTATAAGCGTAGGTCTGGTCTAATAATATATGACTGTGATTGTAAAGAGAAATATATTCTTGATAGGGAACACTTTTAATTTGGTTAATTTCTATTTGGTCTTTGTAATTCGCTTTAATTTTTTTTAAAGCTTTTTCAAAAAAAGCATTTCCTTTTTTGATATAATTAATTGTGTTAATACCGTGAAAAAAAATAATTACTTGTTCTAAAGCAGGTTTTTCATATTTAAATTTATCTACATTAACAGGGAAAGGGATCATCGGAACAACTTTGGGTTTTCCTTTATAAGCCATGAAATAATCCATATTTGCAGGTATAATTCGCTGAACTTTAGAGTGCACGTATTTACTTAATTTAACATGAGATGACTTTAAGTACCTTAAACTGTATTGATAATTTTCTTTAAGTGACTTATCAATAAGATATGGTGTTAATACATGATAAGGTAATTTAGAGTTCAGAATATAACTTATGTAAACATGATCATCACCACAAGCTGAAAGACTTACATTTTTGTTATGCTTGAAAATATAAGATAACATAAATCGATCAAAAAAAGGAGTAGTTTTGAAAGGAAACTCATTAATCAGTTGAACACTGTCAAAATTTTTGAATTTTTTACGATGTAAAAAGAAGCGAATAACAACTTCTAATACAGAAAGATCAAAATTAAAAATTCTGTAAAATAACAGTTTTAATGGTTTAAGTGGAAATTTTTGAAAAATATCTGGATTTAATGAAATATCTACAGGTAAGGATTTAAAACCATCTTTTCCTCCAGCGATTATGACTTGATGTCCATATTTTGATAGCCCTTGTTTTAAGGAGTTATGAAAATTACTGTATTCACCAATCAAAAGAATGTTCATCATTAAATATTTAGTGTAATTTAATAGATTTGTTAGGTATACAAAACTATATGACTAAAATTTGTTTAATAACGGATTCTTTAGGTAAAGGAGGGGCAGAGCAGATGACTGCAAAACTGTCGAGGGCATTTCAAAATTGTGGATACGAAGTTTATATAATTATCCTAAAAGATCAAATCGATTATAGCTTTTCTGGACAGCTTATCAATTTAGGAAAGAATATTTCTGACTTTAAATTTTTAAAACAATACAAAAAGGTTGTTGCTTTTAAGAAGGCATATAAATGTATTGATGCTGATATTTATATTGATTTTAGAGTCCGTTCAAGAAGTTTAATGGAATTTGTTTTACATCAATATGTTTTTGATATCTCAAAAACTATTTTTTCAATAAGATCTTATAATGTGTTTTTACACATTCCAAAATATAGATATTTTTTTAAATCATATAGTAATTGTAGAGCAATAGTTTGCCCAACTAAAGCCATTTTAAATCTAATGAAAACACATTATGATTTTAAAAACTTAGTACATATTCCAAATTTTATTATAAGAAATGAAATAGACCCTAACTTTGAAAAAACTTATAATACATTTCAGTTTGTAATAGCTGCAGGAAGACTTAATAATAATGTTAAACAATTTGATAAACTCATCAAAGCCTACAAGCATTCTGACTTAATAAAAAGTAAAATTAGACTTTTAATTTTTGGTGATGGTAAAGACAGAAATCAATTAGAAAACTTAATAGTTAAAGAGCGTTTACAGGATTTAGTTTTTTTAGAGGGTTTTAACGCCAATCTAGAAACCATTTTTGGCGATGCTTATTTTACGTTGCTTTGCAGCAAATATGAGGGATTTCCTAATGTACTTTTGGAAAGCTTAAGTTCTGGAACTCCTGTGGTGTCTTTCAATTGTAAATCAGGTCCCTCAGATTTGGTTCAGAATGGCAAAAATGGGATTCTTGTTGAAGATCAAAATTTTGAAGCACTTACCAATGCTATGAATAAGATGGTTAACAATAAGGAGTTTTACGAAACTTGTAAAAGTAATGCCAATGCATCAGTTGAAAAATTTTCAAGTATAGAAGTAATTAAGTCTTGGGAAAACTTGATTAATAAGTCTTAAATTTAATATTAAGTTTTAATAGAATTTGCTTCAATGAATTTAAAACTAGCATTATTAATTTTGGTGCTTTAAGTGCAATTTTTTGTTTTGTGTTAAGACTATTAAAATCAATATGATGAGACAAAAAACTAAAATCCGAACCTTCTAATTTTAAACGGTATGCATACATGTATCGTTTGTTATTAATGTATGTCAAAAAAGATTCAGTTTCTATACCATATTTTTCCTGTAAACTATTGAGATTTGGAATTTGCCGATTCGAAATAGATAATCTGGTAATTTGATTAGAAATGTTTGCTTTTTTAAAAACCAATGGTTTATTGAAGTATGCTAGACTATTGTTAGTAAAAAAACGAATGTAAAAATCTACATCTTCAGCATAAGTAACGGCTTTATTAAACATATGATCTGAAGCGATTTTTTTATTAATTACCATACTGCTAGGACATAGTATAGCTTGACTTTTACTTGCTTCAAAAAAATCCGATACAATGACAAACGCATTATTATCTGTTTTATTTATATTTTTTTGAGTTCTAAAAGCACCTTTTTTTGAAAAAATTTCTAAGAAATCGGTACCATAAAATACTTGGTTTGGAAACTTTTGATATAACGCATTAATGATCGATAAATAATGAGGAGCCCAGGTATCATCGGCATCAAGAAGTGCAATTAAATCTCCTTTAGATTTTTTTATACCAATATTTCTAGACGCTGATAGACCTTGATTCGTTTCGTTGTTTATGATTTTTATTCTCGAATCAGAATAAGTTTTTATGACCTCCAAACTATAATCTGTGCTAGCATCATTAACCACAAGTATTTCCAAATTACTATAATCTTGTTGTAAAACACTGTCAAGAGTTTCACTAACAAATTTAGCCTTGTTATAAAGAGGAATTACTACAGAAATTAAAGGCGTTACCATCTTAATTTATTTAGTGACATCTGTGTAAGCAATATATAGTAGTTTGTAGGACTGAAATGCAATCATATTTGGGTTCTTTCCTAGAATATTATGTTCAAGAGATCTATGGATTAATTTATAAGCTAGAGCAAGAGGGTAATTAAGACCTACACGTTTTAAAGAAATAAAGGTGTTTAACAGTTTGTTGTTTTTAGCAATAATTCCATTAGCTTTAGTTTGATATAGTAGATTTGAGATACACTCTTTTGATTTATTTAAGTATGATAAATTAGTTTCTAAACCTAAATGATATACTTCATTATCAATGTGAACAACATTTAGTTTTAACTCACTTGTAAATAATGCGAAAAAATTATCAAGGCCGTAGCCAGTAAAAGCCATTTTAGAATGAATGCGTTTAAAACATGATTTTTTAATGATAAAGTTAGCACTAATAATGATTCTGTGAGGATCTTTATTTCTCTGTAATGCAGGGATTTCTTCATATTTTCTTCCATATTTCCATCTTAAAACACCTTTGTTTTTTGGTGGTTTATGATGGTATGCAAATCCCCCAAAGATTGCATCTGTATCTTTATTTATAACATTTAAGTATGAAGCTATAAACTTAGAAGATTTGGGAAAAACATCAGCGTCTAAAAATAGTAACCAATCAAAATTAGCAGCTTCAGCCAATGTAGCTCTGGATGCAATTCTTCCAATGTTTTCAGGTGAATTTAAAAGTTTTGTATTGCTAAGTTGCGATATGGTTTCATTCTGCTTCATGTATTTAATTTCCGAACCATCATCGAATGCAATAATTTCAAAAGCAATTTTTTCTTTACAGAGTTGTTTGTGAATTTCGGAAACCAGTTTAGTGACATGGTAATTATAAACTGGAATTAATACAGATAACATGATATTTAATTTTTTCTTTGAACCACCTCAAATAGAGCATTGTTCTCACATTTGAAAGTTTTGTATGGAAATTTAGAAATTATAGCATAATCATGTGTCGTCATTAAAATGGTATTACCATTATCATTTATTTCTTTTAAAACTTGCATAATTTCAATGCTAGTTTGTGGGTCAAGATTTCCAGTAGGTTCGTCTGCTAGAATTAATTCTGGGTCATTAAGTAAGGCTCTTGCTATGGCAACACGTTGTTGTTCTCCTCCAGATAATTCATGAGGAAACTTATAACCCTGACTTTTCATGCCAACTTTCTCAAGTACAACATCAATTTTTTCAATAATATCCTTTTTATTTTTCCAGCCAGTAGCTTTTAGCACAAATTCGAAATTAGAGTTTACCGAACGGTCGGGTAAGAGTTTAAAATCTTGAAATACAATACCTAATCTCCTTCTCAAATAAGGAATGTCTTTTTCTTTTATTTTATTGAGATTAAAATCTACAATTTGGCCGCTTCCTTCTTGAAGTCTTAAATCACCGTATAGAATTTTCATAAAACTACTTTTACCACTTCCGGTTTTACCAATAAGATATACAAAGTCTCCTTTTTTCATCTCAAAGTTGATTTCGGATAAAACCAGATTTTCTCCTTGATAAATAGAAGCATCAGTTAATTTCAAGATAGTTTCAGTCATAAATAATTGGTACTTAAGAGTTGTAAATGTATCATAAAAGAATGAATAGATAAAATGAAAATATTTATAAATACTCATAATTATAACGTAAAATAGGCGTTATAATTTTGTGATTAATTTATATTTGATTACCTCAAAATATTGCATTGCATGAAAAAATCTTTGTACCTGTTTACTTTGCTGTGTTGTTTGTTTGTTAAAACGCTTCATTCACAACAATCTGCAAATTATACAGATCAATTAACTCAATTCCAAGAGGCATTAGTGCTTTATAACAGCTCTCAATATGAAGCTTCATCTCAACTTTTTAATACTCTTTTGCACCAAGGCGTTGATGGGGTTATAGCTTCTGACTGTAATTATTACGCAGCTAATTGTGCGATTAGATTAAATAAAATTGGAGCAGAACAGTTGATTTTTGATTTTGTGAAAACCTATCCCGAGAGTAATAAATCGAGTTACGCTTATGTTGATGTTGCTAATTTCAAGTTTGATTCAGGGAACTACAAAGAAGCTTTGGAATGGTATAAAAAAGTCAATCAAAATATGTTGTCTGGTAATGATAGAGAACAATATTATTTCAACTTTGCATATGCGTTATATATCACAGGCAATTCTAAACAAGCAAAACGATATTTTACAAGAGTTAAAGACTCTAATTTGTATGGAGAGCAAGCAATATATTACATTGGTTATATGGCTTATCAAGGAGATGATTATGATACTGCAGAAGCTTTTTTTGATCAAATCAAGGATAATAATGATTACAAAGACAAACTGATATATTTTCAAGCCGATTTAAATTTTAAAAAAGGACGTTTCGAATTAGCCATTGAATTGGCTAAAAGTCAACTTGATAAAAAAAATAGATCCGAAATATCTGAGCTTTCCAAGATCATTGGGGAGAGTTATTTTAACCTTAATAAATATGACGAAGCATTGCCATTTCTTAAGAACTATAAAGGGAAGCAGAGAAAATGGAATGATTTAGATTATTACCAATTGGGCTATTGTTACTACCAAACAAAAGATTATCAATCTGCAATTTCTGAGTTTAACAAAATTATTGAAGGTAAGGATGAGGTTGCTCAAAATGCTTATTATCATCTCGCAGAAAGTTATTTAAAAGAGAATCAAAAATCTCAAGCTCTAAATGCATTCAGAAATGCTTCTCAAATGCAATACAATGATAGAATTACATCAGATGCATTTCTGAATTATGCGAAATTAAGTTATGAAATAGGAAATGCTTATGAGCCTGTTTCAAATGTTTTAATGGAATATTTAGAGGCATATCCCAAGAGTGCTTCAAAAATAGAAATAGAAAACTTGTTGATTTCATCTTACATCGCCTCAAAAAATTATTTGAATGCCATTAATCTATTAAGAAAAATTAAACGTAATAAGGCACAAAATTTAGCTTATCAAAAAGCAACATTTCTTCATGGTATTGATTTATTCAACATGGGCGATTTGGATGCGGCAAAAACATTTTTTCAAAACTCTAAAGAAGTCAATGAAGATTCCAAATTAACTACTCAAGCTACATTTTGGCTAGGTGATGTTTATTACAAGTTAAAAGCATTTAATTTGGCTGAGGTATCTTACAATGAAGTTGTCAATGCATTAAGAATTAACAAAGATGAAGCTTATGAAATTGTAAATTACAATTTGGGATATGTTTATTTTAAAACTAAATCTTATGATAATGCGATTAATTCATTTAACAAATGGCTAAAAAATTCAATAAGAGATACAGATAGATTGATATTGAATGATACTTATGTACGAATAGCCGACTGTTATTTTGTTTCTTCTAAATATATAAATGCCGTAGAATTCTATAATAAAGCTATCGAAATTGGAAAATCTGAAATTGATTACGCACAATTTCAAATTGCAATGAGTTATGGATATATGGGAGATTATATTAAAAAAATTAAGCTTTTAAACCAATTTTTATCGGAAAATAAAACTTCCAAATTACGAGATGATGCTATTTATGATTTGGCTAATACATATAATAAAAATGGGACTCCTGCTAAAGCAATTTCATATTATGAAATATTGTTAAAGGATTATCCAGAAAGTAATTTTGTTTCTAAAGTATTATTACGTCAAGGTTTAATCTATTATAACCAAAGCAAGTCCAATGAGGCTTTAGTAAAATTAAAAACTCTAGCGAAGAATTACCCTCAGTCTTTGGAGGCACAGCAAGCAATTGCAACGGTTAAATTAATTTACATTGATCAAGGTGAGGTACATAAATATGCGTCTTGGACAAAAACTTTGAACTACATAGAGGTTACAGAAAGTGAATTAGATAATGCCACTTATGAGGCTGCTGAAAAGCAATATTTAGATGGGAATACTAAAATAGCTATCAAACAATTTAATAAGTATTTAAGTTCATATCCATATGGAAAACATCTTTTAAAAGCACATTATTATTTGTCTGAACTTTATGTAAAATTAGAATTAGTTGAAAATGCAATTCCTCACCTTGAATATGTAATTAATACCACAGAAAATAGATATAAAGAACAAAGTTTGTTGACGCTAGCACAAATTCACATAGATAATAATTCATGGATAAAAGCTATTTCTGTTCTTGAAATCCTAGAAAATGAAGCAAGTAATAATAGAAATGCATTATATGCATCAGCTAACCTAATGCAAGCCTATTACAAAACGAATGCTTCAGAATCCGCTAAATTAAAAGCTGATAACATACTTTTAAACTCTGATTTAGATGAAATAATTAAAGAGGATGCTCATTTAATATTAGCAAAACTATATTTTGAGGCCTTAAATTATGAATTGTCAAAATTAAATTATAATGCTATAAAGGATTCTCAAAGATCAGATATCGCTGTAGAAGCCTCTTATTATTTAGCGTTCTTCGATCATTCAAAGGGTTTATGGGAACAATCTAATAGTAAACTCCAAACCTTAATTAAGACCTATCCAAATCAAAAATATTTTTGTTCCAAAGCTTTGCTATTAATGGCTAAAAATTTTGAGGCCTTAAAGGATGCTTTTCAAGCTACCTATATTTTAGAAAACTTGATTACCAATTTTAAAGACTTTGATAATGTTTCTAGGGAAGCAGAAGAGGTTTTAAAGCAAATTAAAGAAAATGAAGCCAAGACTAACGCCTCAATTAAAATTCAAGAATAATTAGTAAAATGAGAGATATAAAAAACCAAATATTTTTATTTACTCTATGTTTTGTGTCAGTTGGAATTGCTCAAGATCGAAAGCAATTAAATGATACTTTGGATACACAAACAATAAATGTAGTTAAGCCATATGTACCAACTGTATCAGATGCTTTTAGAATTAATAAATTGCCCACTATAAATAGTTCAGATTATGAAACCCAACAGTCTTTAAATTATCAAATATTTTCTGTACCTGTTGCATCAACATTTTCTCCTGATAAAGCCACTCCAAAGAAGATTAAAAGAGTTAAATTAAATAGGCCTCCATCAAACTACTTGAGTCTGGCTGCAGGGAATTATTTTAATGTTCAAGCCAAAGGATTTTTTGGGTTAGAAATTGATAAATCTAGTAATTTTCATTCAGCACTTAATCATAATTCGTCTGCTGGTGGGATTAAAGATGTTAAATTAAAAGACAGTTATTCAGATTCAAACCTTAGTTTGGGATATGATAAATCATTTAAATCAGGTACATGGCAAACTATTGCAGATTTAAGTTATGCATCTTATAATTGGTATGGTATTGATGACGAACTGTTGTCGATAGCCCCAAATGATTTAGAGGTGTCTCATGCGTATTTTGGAATGGATATATGGTCAGAATATCTGTTTAAAAATAGTAATTTTAAGAAAATCAACGGCTTATTTAAAGTCTTTGGAGATAGTCATGATGCTGCAGAGACTAGATTGAAAACGCAAGCAGAGCTTCAGTTCATTATTTCAGATCAAGTTTTAGATTTAGGATTGGGTTTAGATTATTTAAAAGGGGAATTTAAATCAGGTTTTAGAAACGAATTCGACAATTTACTAGTAGGTATCAATCCTTCATATTTTTACGAATCAGACTTTTTTCAGTTAAGAGCAGGGGTGAAATTGAATTACTTAAATGAAGCAAAGAAAGAGGCTAAATTTTTAATCGCTCCTAATGTGAAGTTTACATATCAACTTGTTGAGGGATATCTTTCCTCCTATGCAGAAGTGACTGGAGGTGTCTCATTAAATAGTTATGAAAATATTTCGGATAAGAATCCATATGTTGCTCCTAATCTGATTTTAACTCCTACATCAACACCTTATGACGCAACTCTAGGGCTAAGAGGTTTAATTACAGAGTCTATTGGTTTTGGCTTATTTACATCTTATATGTCTCAAAAAAATAAATTGTTTTTTACAGCTAACGGTGTGAGTACTGTTCTAAATGCGGTTTATGATTATGGTAATTCATTTGGATTAGTTTATGATGATCTAAAGACTTGGAGTATTGGAGGAGATCTATCCTTTAAAATAGGCGCTGACTTCAACTTATATTTAAAAGGCAACTATAGTGTTTTTAATACAGATGACTTGAATGAAGCATTAAATTTAAGTCCAGTTAATTTATCTATGATTTCTAATTATAAGATTAATGATTCATGGGCTTTTGGAGCGTCTCTATTCTTCTCAGGAATTAGAAAAGATAATTATCAAGGCCTAACAGATATTACAGTTGTTGAGATTGATTCTTTTATTGATTTAAATTTAAAAATCGAATATCAATATAACACCAATTGGAGCTTTTTTGCAAACGGTTTGAATTTAGTTGCAGGATCTTATCAAAAATGGCATAATTACCCTGTGCAGGGGTTGCAAATACTTGCTGGAGCTAAGTATCATTTTGATTTTTAAACTTTGTGTGAAATTTTAGCCAAATAATCATGGTGGTCTCCATGCACAACTAATTCACAAATTAAATCATTTGCTTGGCAAGCTGTATTAAGGGTATTAAAATCAAGATATAGCCATTTCATTGGTATTTCTTGCTCTCCTTTGTAACTTATAAAATAATCTAATTCACCATAGTAATTGGCATTGGTATCAATCCAAAATCCGCCATCTTCATCTTCATACATATATTTAATATCACTAGAATCAATAAGTATTTGTCCATTGGTTTCTAAGCAGGATTTTAAGTGTTTTAAGTAGTAGTCAACTTTATCTAATGTTTCAAAAAGACCTGTTCCATTCATTAAAATCACTATGGAGTCAAATTTATCTCTAACTTCTAAAAGTGATTTTCTTTGAGGATTAGGGATTTTTCTTTGTTTACAAACTTCAATAGCACCTTCTGAAATGTCTATACTTGTTATTTGAAATTTATTTTCAGCAAGCCATAAACTATGACTTCCGGCACCACAGCCTACATCAAGAATTTTTCCTTGACACATGGCTAAGGCTTTTTGTTCAAGCTTTGGCATATCATCATAAGACCTAAATAAATAGGGAAGCGGTAAAATGTCTTCGCTAGAAATACTAGTAGCTGTAATCAAGTCTTCCGTATATTGCTTGTTACAATAATCTAATAATGCTTTTCCAAAAATGTCTTTCATGATTCAAAATTAGACTTAAAAAAGTTATTTTTCACAGATTGTAATATTTTTGTTTCATGATTAAGCGATTAGAACAACTTCCTGATAAGGCAAAAGAGCAAAGAAAAGCCCAAGAAATATTCTTTAAGAAATTAAGAAAAAAGCCACCTAAGAATTTGGATTACATAATGCATGAATTACATGAATCAGAATTTGAAAAAACAGATTGTTTGACTTGTGCAAATTGTTGTAAAACAACTGGGCCTTTGTTTACCGACAAGGATATCCAAAGAATAGCAAAATTTCTTAGAATGAAAGTTGTAGATTTTATAAAACAATACTTAAGAATAGATGAGGATAATGATTATGTACTACAAACTTTACCTTGTTCCTTTTTAGGGGCGGACAATTATTGTTCAATTTATGAGGTCAGGCCAAAGGCATGTAATGAGTTTCCACATACAAATCGTAAAAAATTCCATCAGATTTCTAAATTAACACTTGAAAATGTAAAAATTTGTCCCGCAGCTTTTCAAATTGTCGAAACTATGAGAAAGAAAATTAAAGTTTAATTTTTAAATTTGGAAAAAAAGCTTTGGAACAATTTCTATATTATTTTGAAACTATACCATCTCATCACAGAAGTTTAATTCTTGTTGGAGGAATAACCTTATTTTGGTCTATTGAAAATGGGTTACCATTATTTAAGCTTGATTATAAAAAATGGCAACATGCTATTCCAAATTTATTCTTTACACTAACAACAGTAGCAATTAATTTTTTGTTAGCCTTTATTTTATTTAAAGCATCCTATTGGGCAACTAATTCAAGTTTTGGTGTCTTAAATTGGATAGGTAATCTGGGACTTGGTTTGAAAATATTTTTAGGCCTTTGTTTACTTGATTTCTTTGGTGCTTATCTCCCACATTGGATTGAGCATAAAGTACATTGGTTGTGGAAGGTACATATAGTTCACCATTCAGATCCCCATGTAGACACAACCACAGCTAATAGACACCACCCATTAGAAAGTGTAGTTAGATTCATTTTTACCCTTATTGGTGTCATTATAGTTGGTGCTCCTATTGGTATAATTATGTTGTACCAATCTACCTCTATAGTAGCTACTCAGTTTAATCATGCAAATATTAATCTTAATCCTAAGCTGGACAAAATATTGAGTTTCTTAATAGTATCTCCTAATATGCATAAAGTTCATCATCACTTTAAAATGCCTTACACAGATTCCAATTACGGTAATATTTTTTCTATCTGGGACAGGCTTTTTGGGACATTCTCTTATTTATCACCCAATGCAATTAGGTATGGAATAGATGTTTTTCCTGATTCAGAAAAAAACATTAAAATTTGGGAGCTAATAAAACAACCTTTTATGCCTTATGAAAGACCAAACGACTTTCATTCAAAATAATGAATTAAAAAAGATTTATTAATACGTTTTAGACCAAGCAAATTACTTTGTTTTGTGTAAGCTTTAAGAATTTTGTGTTGTTCATTTTTATTAGTGTGAAAATTAAGAATACTAAGCATCAACATTAAAGTGTTCTTATATCCTAACCTTAATTGGTCTTCATTGATTCTTTTTCTGTATAACTCATAATTTTCAATATCTTTTTTTTTGAAATAATAAATGCTACACATGAGGTAGAATTGAGCATAGTGATGGATACTGTAATGGTAATTGAAATTCCTCATATTAGAAAATTGCTCTATGATATGACTCATAATATCAAATCTTTTACAACATAATGTCGTAAATATAATTTCATAATAATATTGAATATTAAAACTGGAAACATTTTTTGCTAATTTTGATATGATATTAAGATCTTCTGAGATAGTAGGATCATTAATAAACATTTTTTGAGAGACTACTCTACCTATTAATATGGGATGAAAATTGTTTTTGTAAAATAGTTCTTTGTATTTAATTTCCTCGTTGTTTAAGTAATTTTTGAGATTTAAAATACATTTACAAAACACCTTTACGAAAAGTCTTTTTTCAATAACTAAAAGTTTTTTTATCCAACTTCCATAATAGTAATTTAAGGCTGTATAATCTACAAAAACAGTCAATATCATATCTTGAAAATTAGGGTTACTTAATAAAATTGTGATTTTATCTGTTTTGGTAGTCTTAGTTCTAAAGATAAACCCAATAGAATTACCTATTTGAAGAACTTCATCATAAGTGTAATTATTAATCTTTAGAATGTCTAGGTTGAATATTTGATTAATTAATTGAAAATTTTCTTGATAAAATAATTCTCTGATAATTTGAATTAAGATAGTAGTAAAGTTTTTTGAGATTTTTTTTAAACGAATTATAAAATCAATAAGTTCAGTTGAGTTTGTTTGACTTAGTAAGTAAAAACCTTCAAAGTAATATTTTAAACTGTTTTCATAAGGAAAACTATCAATAAAATGCTGGTAATTCTTGTATCCGTTAAATTGAGATAAAATATCAAGTGTTTTATCACTTGGTTTTCCTCCGTCTACAATACGATATAGTCTCCTTAATGTATTGTAGCTTAGTTCTTTATCAGTTACTTCAAGTATAGCATTACTAAGTTTTACACAATCACCTCTATTACTAATATTAATACCAATTTTTACTTCTGTTTTTTGTTTTAAAATTTCAACCATAAGATAATGTACCAATCTTGTACTAAAATCCCTATTTTTTCATGTTAAATTGCATTTGTAAAATACTGATTTTTAGTTTTTTATGTTTTTTTGATTATATACCCAAGGATTACCTTAAAGGGGGTACAACAGATAAAATTGTCGCATTTTGCTGTATGATTTTATTGTTTTAGACCATTTTTTTTTGATGTCAAGTTCTTTAAAACCAATCTTTATATTATTCATTAATGTATTGTCACCTGATAGCTTTATAAAAAAGTCATTAAAGAATTGCGATTTGTTTTTAGAGTTTTCATACGCTTTTAAAATAAAATTTAGTTGTATCCCTTTATTTATTTTTGAATTTTTTAAATTTTCACCAAAGCATAATTTGTTTTGATGTTTTGGAAATTTAGCACCTTTGTTTGGTAATGGTTTAAATTGATATTTGTAAATTATTGGATTAAGTTCAGGACTGCCATATACTTGAAATTGGTCATCAGTACCTCGACCAACACTAATTGATGTACCTTCAAATAAACATAAACTCGGATATAATCTAATTGACTTATAATTAGGGAGATTTGGAGAAGGAGGAATAGGCGGTTCGTACACAGTGCTATGAGAATAGTTTGTAACTTTAATAACCGTTAAGTCACAGTGCAATTCGTCAGATAACCACGACTCACCATTAATCATTTTTGCGTATTCACCAACAGTCATTCCATGAACAATTGGGACAGGGTGCATACCTACAAAACTTTTATATTTCATATCCAATACAGGACCATCTATGTAATCACCATTAGGATTTGGACGATCTAAGATGATAAGCGGAATCTTTTGCTCTGCACATGCTTCCATGATGTAGTGAAGTGTTGAAATATAAGTGTAAAATCTTACACCAACATCTTGAATATCAAATATCATAATGTCGATGTCCTTAAGATAATTTAAAGCAGGTTTTTTATTTTTTCCATAAAGGGATATTATGGGCAAACCGGTTTTTTTATCACTACCATTTTTAACATATTCTCCTGCATCAGCATCACCTCTAAAGCCGTGTTCAGGAGCAAATACTCTTTTAATATTTATTTTTAGTTTTAAGAGTGAATCAATTAAATGCGAATAACTCCCATCCTCATTAAGTATTACAGAGGTTTGATTTGCAACTATACCAATTGATTTATTATTTAGTTTATAAACATATTTTTCTGTTTGGTTAGCTCCTACAACTAATGCTTTATTAATTGCTGATTGTTGCGCAAATGAATAAATACTTAGTATTAGAAAGAATAAAATTTTATTTTTGGGCATATTAATAAAATCAGTTTTTGAATTACGAATTTTTTATTGCAAAAAAAATTATAAGAAGTAAGTCTTATAAAAGTAGCATTTCATCTCCAATAATAAAAATAGGTGTTACAGCAATAGCTACAGGAATTATTGTTATGCTGATTTCTATAGCTACTGGTGTAGGCCTTAAAAAGAAAATAAGAGAAAAAGCTGTCGCTTTTAATGGTCACATAACTATAACTAATTTTGATTCCAATGACTCTGACGAGTCGCAATTTCCAATTCTTTTAGACTCTTCATTATACCCAAATTACTCAACAAATAAGGATGTTAAACACATTCAAGGTGTAGCTTCTAAGTTTGGAGTAATAAGGACAGCGCAAACATTTGAAGGTGTTGTTTTTAAAGGTGTTGATGAGTATTATGATTGGAATGCTATATCTGACTATATTTTTAGAGGACGCATTCCTAATTTTGAGTCCTCTTTCAGTAAGGAGGTTGTTGTTTCTAAATACCTAGCAGATCGTCTTGATTTGGATTTAGAGGATCAATTTGAAATGTATTTTTCAAAATCAGATATCCAGAAAATTCCTTATCTAAGAAAGTTTGTAATTGTTGGAATATACGAATCAGGGTTTCATGAAATTGATGAAAAGTTAATCTTAGGAGATATAGCACATCTTAGATTTATTAATAAATGGTCTCGTGATCAAGTAGGATCATACGAATTGTTTATTGATGATTTTGATAATTTAGAATTTCTTACTGAAGCTATTTATGAAAATATCCCTTCAAATTTAAATGCAACGTCCATAAAAAACCGTTATCAATCTGTATTTGAGTGGATAGAAATTTTTGACAATAATACATCTGGGATTATTTTCATAATGCTGTTAGTAGCTGGAATAAATATGATCACTACATTATTGGTTATAATTCTGGAAAAGACAAGGTTAATAGGAATTCTTAAAGCATTAGGATGTAATAATTGGAGTATTAGAAAAATTTTTGTTTACAATGCGCTCTATCTTGTATTAAGAGGCTTAATTATTGGAAATGTTATTGGCCTATTCATACTTATTGTTCAACAAAGATTAAAAATTATTAAATTTCCTAATCCAGAACAATATTATATGTCTTACATTCCTGTTGACCTTAACATAAATGCTTTTCTTTTTCTTAATCTAGGCACTTTTACGGCCTGTTTTGTTATGCTTATTATTCCTTCTATTATCATCTCTAATATTTCGCCTGTTAGAGCCATTAAATTTGAATAGTTAAGTGCACCGTTAAATTGTATATTTGCAAAAAAATAGTTTATGAATTACGCTGAAAATATTTTAGAAACAATTGGTAATACACCTCTTATCAAATTAAATAAATTGACAAAGGAATTGCCATGTATTGTTTTGGCTAAATATGAAACTTTTAATCCAGGTAATTCTGTTAAAGACCGAATGGCCCTAAAGATGATTGAAGATGCAGAAGCAGATGGTAGATTAAAACCAGGAGGAACAATAATCGAAGGAACCTCTGGAAATACAGGTATGGGATTAGCTTTAGCAGCTATTGTTAAAGGGTATAAAATGATTTGTGTTATGTCGGACAAACAATCTAAAGAGAAAATGGACATATTAAAAGCAGTAGGTTCTAAAGTGGTTGTTTGCCCTACTGATGTTGAGCCAGAAGACCCTAGGTCGTATTATTCTGTTTCTAAGCGACTTGCAAATGAGACTCCTAATGCATGGTATGTTAATCAATATGATAACCCTAGTAATACAAAAGCGCATTATGAAAGTACTGGACCAGAAATATGGGCACAGACCAATGGGCGAGTAACTCATTTCATAGTTGGTGTTGGAACTGGCGGGACAATTTCTGGAGTTGGAAAGTATCTTAAAGAGCAAAATCCTAATATTAAAGTCTGGGGCATAGATACCTATGGTAGTGTTTTTAAAAAATATCATGAAACAGGTATTTTTGATGAAAATGAGATATACCCCTATGTTACAGAAGGTATAGGTGAAGATATATTACCTGAAAATGTAAATTTTGATTTGATTGACGGATTTACAAAAGTTACTGATAAGGATGCTGCTATCTACACTCAAAGACTTGCCAAAGAAGAAGGTATGTTTTTAGGGAATTCTGCAGGTGCAGCAATCAAAGGGGTTTTACAGTTAAAAGAACATTTTACTGATGATGATGTTGTTGTAGTTCTTTTTCATGATCATGGTAGTCGTTATGTAGGAAAAATGTTTAATGATGACTGGATGCGCTCAATGGGATATATTGACTAAAGTTTTTGAAGCATATTTCTTATATTAGAAGTATGCAAGAAGATTTTCTTCATTACATATGGAAATTTAGAAAGTTCTGCAGCCCTAAATTAAAAACTTCATCAGGTGAATTTATACAGGTTATTAATCCTGGTATTCACAATTTCAATAGTGGTCCTGATTTTAAAGGAGCGCTTGTAGATATCAATGAAATTAGATGGGCTGGTAACATAGAGCTTCACATTAACTCCTCTGACTGGATTAAACATAATCATTCATCAGATTCAAATTATGAATCTGTAATTTTACATGTAGTATGGAATCACGATTCTGAAATTCGAAGATCAGATGGAACTTATATTCCTGTTCTTGAATTAAAAAAGAATGTAAATAAAGGGGTTTATATTTCTTATAGTAATTTTTATCAATATCAACATAAATGGCTGCCATGTGAAAATCAAATCCAGTCAGTCACATCTATAATAAGAATTAAATGGTTGGAGCGTTTATTCTTTGAAAGACTAGAGTATAAGTCAGAAAAAATTTTAGAATATTATAATAAAAACAATAAGGATTGGGAAGCTACATTATTCAAATTACTAATTGAAAATTTTGGAGTAAAAATTAATCAAACTAGTTTTTTATCAATTGCAGAAAGTTTCCCTTTTGAGGGTTTTAGAAAACTTTTTAATAATTTGGAATGGTTGGAGGCAGTTTTGTTTGGTCAAGCAAAACTTTTAAACATAAAAGATGGTGATGATTATCAGAGCAGACTTTTAAAGGATTATAATTTTCTAAAACATAAATTTAAAATTACTGACCAATCTTTTGTAAATGTTACATTTTTTAGGTTACGACCTCAGAGTTTCCCAACCATAAGATTATCCCAGTTTGCTAATTTATATGTTAAGCATAAGTCAATTTTTTCAAATCTATTGAATTGTAAAACATTAAATGATTATTATGAGTTGTTTGATGTTAAAGCGTCCAAATATTGGGAAACGCATTATAATTTTGGAAAAAAATCTAAGAAAAGAAATACATTATTAACAACAAGTTTTATAGATAAAATTATTTTAAATACTATACTGCCTTTAAAATATATTTATGCAAAAACAACAGGAACTGCTTATAGTGAAGAGATTACAAATTTGATTCATGAGCTAAAGTCTGAGTCTAACAGTATTTTGAAAAAATATAGTTCAATTGGGATTTCATCTAAAAATGCCATGGAATCTCAGGCTTTAATACATTTAAATAATTTTTATTGTAGTAAAAAGAGGTGTTTAAAATGTGATTTTGGGGTTAATATCATTAATAATTAATTCGTTTATTTGTGACAATGGATTTACAGAAATTTTTATACTTTTTTCAAAAAAGAGGATATGATGTTTGCGAACGTATTGCAGATCGAATTGGAATCAGAGCAAAAGTAGTTCGAGTAAGTTTTATGTACCTCACATTTGTTACTCTAGGATTTGGATTTGCTTTTTATCTTTTTTTGGCATTTTGGCTAAAAGTGAAAGATATAATTTACACTAAGCGCTCTTCAGTTTTTGATCTTTAGGACTTTTATGAAATCACTTTTTTTAATTTTCAGATCTAAGATATATACAGCACTAATTCTGTTAATCCTTATTTTTGTTGTTGGAGTTTTGGGTTTTAAATCAGTTGATGGTTTTTCTTGGGTAGATGCAATCTACATGACTGTAATTACCATCTCTACTGTTGGTTTTTCTGAAGTTCATCCTTTAGATGATCAAGCTAAATTATTTGCAACAGGATTGATTTTATCATCTGTAATAATTTTAGGGTACGCCATAAAGGTTATAACAGAATACGTGTTAAGTAAAAGTAACATTGAGGAGTATTATAAAAAGAAAATGCAAAAAAAAATAAACAGTATGGATGAACATATCATTATATGTGGATTTGGTAGAAATGGAAAACAGGCAGCTAAAAAACTTCTAGCTTACAATAAATCATTCATCATTATTGAAAAGGATAGATCTGTTATTGATAAATACCAAGATGATAATCTTTTATTTGTTTACGGGAATGCTAATGAAGATGAAGTTTTACACTCAGCAGCAATTAATAAGGCAACTACTTTAATTGCTGCTTTACCTGATGACGCAGATAATCTTTTTGTTGTTTTGTCTGCAAGGCAGATAAATAAAAACCTTAACATTATCAGTAGAGCCTCTCAAGAGACTTCCTACGATAAGTTAAAATTAGCTGGTGCTAACAATGTAATTATGCCTGATAGAATTGGAGGTGATCACATGGCTTCATTAGTAGTTGTTCCAGATTTAATAGAATTTATTGATAATTTATCTATTGTAGGAAATAAAAACATAAATATTGAGGAAATACCAGTTAGTAAGTTGTACGACACGTCATACGTTAAAACTATTAGAGATTTAGATTTAAGAAAAAAGTCTGGATGTAGTGTCATTGGATTTAAAACTCCAAATGGTGATTATGAAGTTAATCCTGAGGCTAATACACAGTTGGTAGAGGGATCGAAAATTATTGTCTTAGGGAGGCCAGAACAAATTCAGAAACTTAATTCCATATACAATCTGTAAATCTATTAATTGATGATATGTTTTAATTACTCCAATTTTTTTTACATCTTGTCATCGTTTTTTCAAAAAAATCAAAAAAATAACTCAATGAATAAATTTTTCCTTGCCCTACTATCTGTTTTTTCACCACTAATGTCTTTTGCCAATGAGGCAACTAATCAAGGTTTAGATAATCAGATTAATGAAGTTTTTGCAAAGTATACAGGTTGGTTTGTTAATGCCATATTCTATCAAATTCCTATTTCTGAAGATGCTGGTATACCATGGGTAGTAATTCTTCTATTAGGTTTTGCTACATTTTTTACCATTTATTTTAAGTTTATTAACCTAGGAGCATTTACTACTGCAATTAATGTAGTTCGAGGAAAATATGACGCAATTGACGATCATTCAAATCAAGAGGATGTTAATGTTTTAGAGGTTGATCATGATATAAAAGGCACTATCAAGGATGAAAGTCAGGAAGGTGAGGTGTCTCACTTTCAGGCGCTTACTGCAGCACTGTCTGGGACTGTTGGTTTGGGTAATATTGCGGGCGTTGCTATAGCAATTACCATTGGTGGTCCAGGGGCTACTTTTTGGATGATTGTTGCAGGGTTACTTGGAATGACATCTAAATTTGCGGAATGTACTCTTGGTGTTAAGTATAGAGATATAGGTGAAGACGGGACTGTATATGGCGGGCCTATGTATTATCTTAAAAAGGGACTCACAGAAAAAGGGTATGCTGGCTTTGGTAAAATCTTAGCAGTATTATTTGCTATATTTTGTATAGGTGGTTCTTTTGGTGGAGGAAACATGTTTCAAAGTAATCAAGCGGCTCAAATTTTTAACGATATAATTGGAAATGAAAGCAGTAGTGGAGGATTTTATTTTGGATTGGTCATGGCTGTTTTTGTAGGAGTTGTAATTATTGGAGGAGTTAAACGTATCGCATCAGTAACAGAAAAGATAGTTCCTTTCATGGTTGGTATATATCTTTTAGCAGCTTTTGTTGTTATAGGGATGAATATTAGCCAAGTTGGTAGTGCATTTGTTTCAATATTTGATGGGGCCTTTTCTCCTTCTGGAGTAACTGGAGGTATAATTGGAGTTTTAATCCAAGGTTTCAGAAGGGCTGCATTTTCAAATGAAGCTGGTGTAGGTTCTGCTGCAATTGCTCATAGTGCTGTTAAAACCAAATTTGCAGCATCTGAGGGAATTGTTGCTTTATTAGAGCCTTTCATAGATACTGTTGTAGTATGTACAATAACAGCTTTAGTTATTGTTATTACTGGTAATTATCTTGATCCTGGAGCTGCCTCAGGAGTAGAGTTAACATCTAATGCTTTTGCTAGTGCTATACCATGGTTTCCCTATGTGCTAACTGTAGCTGTGGTGCTTTTTGCTTTTTCAACAATGATATCATGGTCTTATTACGGACTCCAATCATGGTTGTTTTTATTTGGAAAAACTAAAAGGAATACCATTACCTATAAAGTAGTGTTTTGTATATTTACTATTATTGGAGCCTCAATCAGTTTAGGAGCAGTAACAGATTTTTCTGATGCAATGATTTTTGCTATGTCTGTGCCAAACCTCATTGGTGTCTCTCTCTTATTACCTAAAATTAAGGAAGAACTTGTAAAATATAGATCAGCCATTAAATCTATTAAGTGATAATTTAAAATGACAAAATTTAAATCCCATTTTGGTTTTTCAAAAAAAAAACGAAATGGGATTTTTTTATTGGTTTTAGTTATCTGTTTTATGCAACTTCTAATATGGTCAAATGCCTTAAAACCCGTCTTCGATATTCATGTTGATCAAGAGCTTATAGCTTTAAATAAAAAAATGGACTCAATTCAAAGTTCCTCAACTATTAAAACTGACACTATTTATCCTTTTAATCCTAATTTCATAGATGATTATAAAGGTTATGTTTTGGGATTAAATACTAATGAAATAGATAGACTTTTAAAATATAGGTCTAAGGGAAATTGGATTAATTCTGCAGAGGATTTTAAAAAGGTTACTGGTATTGATGATGCATTATTAAATAAATTATCGAAATCTTTTAAGTTCCCGGATTGGTTAAAAAATACGACACCTTCAATTCAAAGCAAAAAAAGTAACGATAAAATTGAAGACTTAAATAGGGCTACAAAAAATCAGCTCATTTCTGTTTATGGTATCGGAGAAAAATTATCTCAACGCATTATAAATTACAGGGACAAATGGGGTGGTTTCTTGACAGAAAGTGAACTTTATTTAATTTATGGTCTAGATTCGATAGTAATTGATCGAATCAAGAAAAAATTTAAAATATTGAATCCAAGAAAGATTAAAACTCTTGATATTAATAAAGTTACTTCCTATGAATTAGTTCAAGTACCATTTATAGACTACGAATTAGCTTTTGAAATTATAGATTATAGAAAATTACTAGACGGTTATACTCATGTTAATCAAATAAAAAAAGTTAAAGGCTTTCCGCTAAATAAGTTTGACATAATTAAATTATATTTGGTGATTGATTAGAAAAAGAAAATTTAATGAATAACATGTACTTCACTGAAGAGCATGAACTCTTTAGGAATAGCTTAAAAGAATTTCTAAAAAAAGAGGTTGTACCCTCTGTAGATGAATGGGAATCTCAAGGAAAAATTGATTCTTCTATTTGGAAAAAATTTGGGGAAATGGGGTATTTAGGAATATCCTACCCTGAGCAATATGGTGGATTAGATCTCGATATTTTTTACATGATTATCTTTCTGGAAGAGTTACAAAAGGTAAACTCAGGAGGATTTGCAGCAGCTGTATGGGCGCACGTTTATTTGGCTATGACACATTTAAAATGTGAAGCTAATGAAAGCATTAAATCTGATTATCTTGAGAAAAGTATTAGTGGGGATAAAATAGGTTGTTTGTGTATTACTGAGCCTTTTGGAGGTAGTGACGTGGCTGGAATGCGAACTACTGCAATAAAAGACGGAGATCATTTCATCGTAAATGGTTCAAAAACTTTTATTACAAATGGTGTTTACAGTGATTATTTAATTGTTGCTGCCAAAACAAATCCGGAACTAGGTAACAAAGGGATAAGTATCTTTTTGTTGGATAGAGACATGGAGGGAATTACTGCTACTAAATTAGATAAACTTGGTTGGAGAGCTTCAGATACAGCAGAACTAGCTTTTGATAATGTTAAAGTTCCCAAAGAGAATTTGCTAGGTGAACTCAATAAAGGGTTTTCATATATCATGCAACATTTTGCTTCAGAAAGACTAATCATGGCTGTAAATGCTCACGCTAGGGCAGAGTATGCTCTTGATTATGCTGTAAATTACATGTCTGAAAGGTTAGCATTTGGAAAAACTATTGATAAGTTTCAGGCGCTAAGACATAAAATGGCTTCAGCATATACAGAAATGGAAATATGTAAACAATTCAACTATTTTACAGCTCTTCGTTTGGGAAAAGGAGAATATGTAGTTAAAGAAGCTACAATGGCCAAGTTAAAATCAACCAAAATGGCAGATGAAGTAATTTATGACTGTCTTCAAATGCTAGGTGGCTATGGTTATATCGAGGAATATCCTATGGCACGTCTTTTAAGAGATAGTAGGCTGGGTCCAATTGGTGGTGGTACTTCTGAAATACTAAAAGAAATCATAGCAAAAATTGTAATCGATAAAAAAGATTATAAACCTGCTACATAAAAATGATTAATTTTATTGTTAATTATTAGAATCATTTTATATTTGCACAAATTTTAAAAGAGAGGAGGTTAAGGACTATGTTAATAATACCAATTAAAGAAGGAGAAAATATAGATAGAGCTTTGAAGCGTTACAAGCGAAAGTTTGACAAAACTGGAACTAAGCGTCAATTGCAAACTCGTAAACAGTTTACTAAACCTTCGGTTGCTCGTAGAGCGCAAATTCAAAAAGCACAATATATACAGTCTTTAAGAGATCAAGAGAATATCTAAGTCTTATTTAAAGATAAAAATATCAAGCCCTGTTTTACAGGGCTTTTTTTTGTTATATATTTATGATGTTTGATTTTGTGTTATGGTTTTATTACAACAGTTTAAAGATTACTTATTACTTGAAAAGAAATATGCTTTACTAACTATAAAAAATTATGAAAGAGATTTAATTCAGTTTTTTAATTATCTCGACATAAAAGCTACAGAATTTGAATTGCAGATTATTGATTACGGTTCTATTAGATCATGGATTGTAATTTTAATTGAAGAAGGTATAAGTAATAGAACTGTAAACCGAAAAATAGCATCTCTAAAAGCTTTTTTTAAATTTCTTGTAAAAGTTCAAATAATTGAATCCTCTCCTCTTCTTTTACATAAGATGTTGAAAGAACCCAAAAAGGCCCAAGTCCCGTTTTCAATTAATGAAATAGAAAACGTTTTGGATCAATATTATAATCATGATGACTTTGAGTCAATAAGGAATTATTTAATAATTCTATTACTATATACAACGGGTATAAGACGCTCTGAACTTATAAACCTTAAAGAGATTGATATTGATTTTGAAAACAATACTCTAAAAGTTTTAGGAAAAAGAAATAAAGAGCGCTATGTCCCACTTTTAAATTCAGTGAAAGAAGTCCTTATTAATTATTTAGAACTTAAAAGTAAACGTTATCCGTCATATAGTAATGAATATGTGTTTATTACTAAGAAGGGGGTTAAAGTTTATGAAACACTTGTTTATAGGGTTGTAAATTCTTATTTTAGTAAAGCATCTTCAAAGTTAAAAAAGAGTCCTCACATTCTTAGGCACTCTTTTGCAACTCATTTATTGAATGAGGGTGCAGATTTAAATTCTGTTAAAGATTTACTGGGTCATTCAAGTTTAGCCTCAACTCAAGTCTACACTCATAACAGTATAGCAGAATTAAAAAAAGTATATAGGGGAGCTCATCCTAGGAGTAAGTCCTGAATTGAGAAAAGTTTAATTTAATTTTTAATGCTTATGAAGGTAAACATGCAATCTGTCAATTTTAATGCAGACATTAAATTGATCGAATTTATTCAGAAACGTATGGATAAGCTAGAACTGTTTTATGATAAAGTCATAAAATCAGATGTGTTTTTGAAAGTTGAAAATACAAGTGATAAGGAGAATAAAATTATTGAAGCTAAAATTTCTGTTCCAGGAGATAGTTTTATTGTAAAAAAGCAATGTAAGAGTTTTGAAGAGGGTATTGATGTAGCTGCTTCATCACTAGAAAGGCAACTAAAAAAACGAAAAGAAAAACTGAGGTCTTTCGCTTAAAAAAAAAAATAAAAAAGTTTTGTTTAAAACAAAAAATATATACATTTGCAGTCCGTTAGAAATAGCGGACTTTTTTATTGTGCTTAATTATGAGCATTTTAAGCCGATATAGCTCAGCTGGCTAGAGCAGCTGATTTGTAATCAGCAGGTCGTG
>JBELHJ010000023.1:7436-37726 GCA_042091495.1 Bacteroidota bacterium | reverse complement strand
CTGCTTTGGGTAAGATTAGTCCACTTAAGTTAGGTGTACTTTGTACTTCTAGACCCTTATTTGTAACAGTCACTTGGGCAAGCGCATTATAACAAATTAATGCAGCAAGTATTAAAAAAAACTTGATTTGTAATTTATTAGTATATGTCATTACCGTGATTAATTTTTTTAGCTGTTCCTTTTAGTCTAAATTCTTGACTACTTGGATCACTTTGATTAATAATACTATTTGTCGAGCCTGAATTATGATCTCCCATCAAATATATATTAGTATTAAACCTGTTTGTCCCTGAAGTTTCATATAGCCAACATTTTGGATTTAATGCAAACTTCACAATATCTTTTGTACTACTTACATTAACTAGATTGCTGAATGATAATGATGCAATATTACCCGTAAGATAATATCTACTTCGATAAACATCTCTTCCGACATTGAATGCGTTAGAAGGTCTAATATTATTATAACTTCCAATTTGAGTTATATTTAAACTGCTTAATGGAATGTTTATAATAGATTTATCACTAAGATTTATTTTGTAAAAGCTAAAACTACTTGAACCATTTTTATTGCCATCATAATTTATGACAATTGAGTTCCAATCACCAGAATTAATTAAATTTGCACCCAATTCAAACTTAATTAGGTTAGTATTATTTCTTGATCTGCTTTGATACATTTCGAAAATGACCTTTCCACCTTGATAGTATAATATAAATCTACCTTCAGTCGGTTGATTTCCAAGTGACCAAAGAGTTTGTTTATTATTACTACTGGTACTTTTGAAAATTATATTCATAGTCCACTTTGCGTTCGTTTTACCAAAATGTGCATTATTAATGTTTAATCCTTCTAAATAATAAGTACCATTAAAGTTATAACTATATTGTCTATCTGTTTGAACACCACACCCTTTTTCGACAACAACATCTTGAGAACAACTTGCGCTTTCACCACAACTATTTATGGCTGTCCAAGTAATTGTTGTGGTACCTATTGGGTATGGGTTATTTAAGTCCTTATTATCACTTCTTATACCATTAATGTCTATGCCGTTGTGGGTTGGGTTAGTAATATTAATGTTAGCGCTGTTCCCTGCAGTTTCTGCATTAATTGTGTCAGGGCATGTAATTGTAATAGCTTGATCATTAATAATAACCTCATGAGATACACTTTTATCACAGCTACTTTGGTAGGTCACTTGATAGGTTCCTGGGGTAGAATTACATACATTTATAATACCTGTATTGGCATCTATATCTAATCCTGGGGTAGATGTAAATTCCCCTCCTAATGGAGATATAATAGGTGATATTGTTCCACCGTTGGATTGCTCTGCTGTGGTATTTGCATTACCATTGTTGTTGTATGTTAGGGTAGGGGTTATGCTTTCAAGAATGTTAATAGTAGCTTCACAGCTTATATTGGAGTCGTTTTTGAAGCGGATAGATGCATCTAAGTTGTTTAAAGTAATACTTGTTGTTTCACTGACTATATTAGATTCTAGAAAACTATAAAGCCAAGTTCTTTTGTTAAAATCGTTTTCACTGTAATAAACTTGATTCCTTAACGATGTTGTGTTATTTGGCCCAGCTGCTAAATAGTACTGAAATACTTTAATATCTTGATTTTTATTGGAATTGTATGTGTGATTATTCTTATCATCAAAATGAGGTCTTCGGCGTTTTTTTTCACTTAAATAAGTAGTTTCATATTCTGCTGGTGATTGTGCAAACATTAAAATTTCAGTTTCATTTGGTAAACTGGAATCAATATTTAATGTGTTTAGTATAAATTTACTAAACTTTAGATCTGCAATTATTGAGTTATCATCGCCACTTTGTCCTATCCATAATAAACCGCCAATATTTTCATTGTATCCATTGCCTTCATGGTCCCAAGTTCCTGATATTTCTTGTAGTTGGTTTGTTTGTGAGATATTATAAAATTTAAATCGGCTGTAATAATCTAATAGGGAGTCGGAATTTCCACCAGTTTCACCACCATCATATATCGTAACAACAGTTTTCCACTCATTAAAATTAATTTGAGTATTTGATTGCCATTTTAAATATTGATTGTTATCTCCACCTTCTTTTCCATAAAAGAAGTTTAGCTTATTATTTTCAATATACATTTCAATACGTTCGTATACATTACTTCCTGCTCTTCGCTGTGCCCAAAGTATGTGCTTAGAATTATTGTTATTGTTTTTTAAGAATTGAATGGCGTTCATCCACGGCTGGCCTTTCACAGCAGTTTTATTGGAATTTTCAGGATTAATTATTGTCGTGTTTTTGGTGTTGTAACGACGCATAGGGAAGAACTCGTCATTGTTTACACTATTTTCTTTAATTTTTTTAGTTCTAAAATATAAAGTACTTTTTAGGTCAATGTAATTAATGGATTGCTGTAAATCGTTACAGCCAACACTTAGATCATCTGTCCAATTGGTATTATCTTTTAACTTAATTTCTAACCCTTCAGATACCAGTCCATAATCCAATTGGTCTACTAACATTTCTGGAGTAATAGTTATACCGTCATTACCTAAAAAAACGTCTATGTCCTTGCAGCTTAAAAATGATTCTATGCTGTCGCCACATAAAAACAACCAGCCTCCGCTTCCATTATATTTTGCATTCCAAGACGCCATACAACCTACGGTTGTGTCAAAGACTAAAGTTCCATGGGAAGGATCTATTAATGAAAGCCGCTGTGCACGAGTAACTCTTGGAATTTGAAATCCAGGAGTATTAGAGACGTCAAGAAGTGCTTTTGGGTTAGTGGTATTAATACCAATAAATTTTTCTGGAGTTTGAGCATAAGTAGATGCCACAAAAAAGTACATACATAAATATGCAAAACATATTATGTTTTTCATGAGTAGGTTGATTTGGTAATCACCTCCAATTGGGGGTGGAGTTTGTTTTTTATCACCTCTAAATAAATTAAAAAACTCAATTCAAAAAAGTTTTTTTACATATAATCGATGAAATACATCACTTTATCTAAGTATATTTCGGTATAAAAATCTGTTTAACAATATTTTAAAATCAAAAAAAATTAATCCACCAATTCAAAAAATTTAGGGTCTTCAGCTTTTACAGCATTATAAATTTTGATATTGGTATCTTGGTCACCATTGCCCATGAGCCAAAAGTGATGATTTTCTGGATGGAATCCTTCTTGGTTTTTACGATTAAACCACCATTTTAAGCCATCTGTTGCGTATGCATTTAAATAATCTTGGCTGATTATTTCATTACTATAGTGTAAGCTTTTAATACTACCTTTAAAATAGGTCTCATTAGTTTCTTTACCATACCCTATATAGAAGTTACCTTCAAGGTTATAGGCGCAATTCTCAGCTTCCCCGTAGTTATATGTACTCCAGTTGCCCTCTAATAAATCTATATGATCCTCAGTATTTTCAAATATTAAAAATTGTTCATTGGTTAATGGTAAGAGATCCCTTTTAACACCATTTTCTTCAGTATACGTTGGTATGAATTGTACTGTAATGGTATACCAATTATCAGGTTCGAATAATTTACTACTCTCAAAATTTATAGAATGGGCATCATCGCTAGCAGGATTATTCTCACAAGACTCCCCATTAAATACATTATTTTCAAAGCCATATCTAAATTTTAATTGGTTGTCTTGAAGGTAGAGTATAATTCCTTTAGTAGACAAGCTTGTACCAAAAAACCAGAGTGGATTAATGGTTTCATTTTCTAGAGGTTTAAAGGTTACACTAACAGTCCATGGTAGGTGTCCAATAGGATTAGCATCAGGTAAATCATTAATGTAATGCTTGGTGTATAAATTAAATTTATTAAAGTGATCAATACCATTGAGTCTAAAAAAATTAGAAGAGTCTCCTCTTGGAAATGAGAGGTCTTTTTTAAAAAAGTTTGGTTTAATGTTGTCAGAAAATTCTGAGGATACATAGCCGTTATTATTATTGTTTGATGAAATGAATTCTAAACCATCATTTTGATGGGGATTGTTAGGGTTGGAATTAAAATATAAAAGGCCATCTTCTGCTTTTACTTGTGCGGCATTACTTTTAGGTAATAGTAATCCTAAAGATTTTGAGTTAATGCTAACTACCGGTTGTGAACTTTGACTTGAAATACTAACCTGTCCTATTGATTTAGTTATTATAAATAGTAATATTATAAGTTTTAGCCGTTGCATTAGAAGTTGGTTAAGGTATTATTATTGTGAATTATTAAAGCGGTTTCAACACCTTTATTATTTCCGTTATTAGCATTGTTACCATCCCAAGTACAATCTTTATTAATAATATTTCTTACACCAGAGTTTTGTCTGAAATCACAGGGACTTAATGCTTCACCCATTAGCCAGACTTGAGTGCTTTTTGAAGTTAGTAATTGATTTGCTGCATTATTAGTATTAAAAGTATATGAACCTCCATATAAGTTAGGGTGTGTTTCTCCTTTTTGACTATCTATCCATAATAGGGGATTGGTTGCAAAGTTTAGTAATTCATAATTGCAATCAATATATTTAGACGTAATAGCCATGGCTGCAATTTTACCGCGTAATTGACCAAAACCAGCTGAATTTCCTAACTTTAGTATACCTCCAATGTCTCCATGTTTTAGGGGGCCCTTATCGTTTGTAACTGTCTCCCAGGTTCCTATATTCGTTGAAGAAGCTATGATAGCTTGGCTCTCAAAATCCAATAGTCTTATAATGTAGCTGTCTTTACCATTAGTTAAACCATTGCCATCATAAGACAGAACAACACTATATTTTTTATTAGGTGTTAAATTATCTAGTGTGTATTCATAATAGTCATTTATATCGTTGTCTATTTTACCAACCTTAAATTTGAGGTTATTATTTTTTATATAAAGTACCATAAAATTACTATTGGCTACATTACCACTGGCTTCTTGAGACCATATGGCCATATTATTAGTTGTGGTTGTATTGTATGTAAATGTAACAGCAGTAGTAAATGTGAAATTGAATTGACTTAATGCGCTAATGTTTTGAAATTTAGCTTCTATATCATTAGCATTACCATTGGTTAAATTAAGTGCTTTGATAAAAGTAGTTTTTGTTCCTGAAGCATTACCATCGTTAAGATAAACTTTTGCTGTACATTGGTCTGTTAATCCTATATCATTGGTAATAGTTAATACGGTTTGCGTATTGGTGTTAATATCACAATAATTAAAAGTGTTTTGAGAAAGGGCATAGTTAGTTATACTATTAGCCAGTTCCCCTGGGGAACTTGAATTGTTTACATCTGTTGCATTAATTGTTACAGGATTAGTGTTATTAAATGTTACATAAACATCTTTACAATTTGCTGAAGGACTTGCCACTTTTCCACATAAAAATACCCACTTACCGTTATTACTATTTTTATGTGCATTCCAATAAGCCAGGCACCCTGCTGTAGTATCAAAGACAATGGTACCATGTTCTGGGGACATACTTAACCGTTCAAAACGGCTTACTCTAGGCAATTGAACACCACTTTGATTTGAGTGAATATCTAATAAGGCTTTAGGTGAAGATGTGTTAATTCCAATATATCCTGTGGTTTGTCCACTAGTTTTTACAGATGTTAAAACATAAAGAACTATAATCAGAGTTTTAAAAATTTTCATAGGTGTTAATTAGCTATATCAAAAATAGTCACACCTGTATTTTAACCTATAATTTTGTTATTTTATCGATGAAATACCTTAAAACTTAATATTTAATTAAGGTTTAAAAGTGTTTGTAGTATTAGTCTTAATGGACGTTGTGGTTTAAATTTATTAATTTGTAAGAAATATATGAAAAGTAAAAAGCTGCTTAAAAAAAGCAGCTTTTTAAAACTAAAACTAATGATGAAAAATATTTAAATAGTAGACTTGTGGGTTCTACATATGAATTATTACAATTCATATCTGAGTTAAATATAGTAATAAAAATTTAATTATCTACATTTTTATGTATTTAAACTAAAAAAAAATAATTTTTATAGAATTAAAATGAGATTTTGAAATTTATTATATAAATAAAGCTTTAAAATCATCCCAATTATAAAACCCGTTATAACTTTTTAATTTACTTATTTTCATTTCTTTTTCGTTATAAAGGACTTTAATAAAATAATTATCTTTTTTGCTTTTAAAAATCAACCATTGTACGTTACTGGCCATTTTAATAAATTCAAAATCTGGATAGTAATCTTGAACTAACTTGTTTTGTGGTTTTAAATGTTGCAAACCTGTTAGCACTGCAAATGGGGCAACTGTTTCTGCGTGAGCGAAATTTAGAAAGGCTCCTTGCATTTCATTACTAATAGCCATATTTGTTTTATTAATCATTTCATTTAAAAGTGGTCTAGCAATCTCATAGGTTATGTTTTCTCCAGGAAATCCAATGCCCTTTTCATAGAAACTTTCAATTTGTGATATAAATGCCAATAACTGAAGATCTTCTTTAGTAAAAAAGGAATGGAAACTTGGTGCATTTTCTGCTTTAAGACTAGCAACAATCTTATAACATTCGTAGAGGCTTAATATAATATCATTTGCATTATTAATGGTTATTTCGTCTTCACCATTTCTTATTTCTAAATTTTTACTATTTATGATTCTTACTTGTTCATCTTCTATAAATAGATCATTAACTAATTTTAAAACCATATTCTTAAATTGGATGGTATGCTTCATACTATCTATTTGAATTTTAAATGGATGTAGACTTAAATAGTTTTGATATTCTACATTGGTTTTATGAAAGCGTAAAATAGAGTCTGAGCCTTTTTTGAAATTTTCATTTTTAACCGCTAGATTCTTATTAAGCTGTTTTTTCATGCCTTCTAAAAAAAAAGCTCTACTTTCTTGAGTCCTAGACTTATAGGTTGCATTTGCTATTATATGGTATTCTGAATCAAAAATTGAATTGGTTTTATAAGCTAAATTTTTTCCTAAGTCATAATGCTCATTCATTCCACATGCATTGATCTCACCGTAGTTATTTTTTTGAATTTTAGTCAAACTATTAATATCATTTAATAGGGCAATACCTTTGTGGGTTAATACATTAAGTTTATTACTTATTTTTAGTAAGTTTAAAAGTGCAATGTCTTCATCTGGTCCACTCATATATCTGGATCCATGTCTGGCTACCATGGCCACAAAAAAAGGTGATAAACTGTCTGGAGGAGCTACATAATAAGTTTTGTTTGGTTGATATGGGGTTTTAGAACCAACAAATAAGCTATCTTTAAAAACAGGTATACTTTTATTTAAATTACTTTGATCTTGTTTTTTTTTGGAACAGCTAAATAAGACCACTAATATAAGTAGCACATATTTCATAATTCTTTTATTTTGTAAGTGTTGTTTTATATTTTACTTCACCTTTGTAATTTACGAATTGTATTAGTAATTCATCGTGAGTCACACTTATTACCATAATTCCTGTTTCAGATACTGCCGCCAGGCTATCTGTTGTCATTTTAGTTGGTCTAACTTCTGATCCTGCACCACTAATCAAATGATGTGTATTGTGATTTTCTGGTTTGATATGTTGTAGATCGTGTTCATGGCCACAAAAGTAAACATCAACATAATTTTCATCAAAAAGTGATTCCAAATGTTTTCTGGTATAGGATGCATCATTAACACGTTTACCTCCAGTATACATGGGGTGATGCCCAACAACAATATTCCAATTAACATCACTAATTTTGCCAAGTCTTTCAATAATCCACTTCTTTTGAGCTAAGGTGTCTGTTTTTGAAACGACATCTTTATATTTTGCCTTTTTATAATAATCATCTTGAAATGGGGTGGTATCTATAAATGTAAATTCAATAGAAACATCAGTGTCATCAATAGATTCAGTTTTACACCAGTAGGGAGCTGGCAATGTCCAACGACGTGAAATATCAGAGTAATCAATCTGAGCTTGAATATTTCCTCTGTAGTCATGATTTCCTAAAGTTACATACCATGGTACTTGAAGAAAATTTCCCTTATATATTTGCTCAAATGAATACGTCCATAACGGATCATTAACAGAAGCTACCCCGCTATCGTAAAAATTATCTCCCGTAGAAATAATGAATTCGGGTTCGATAACCATACTTATTTGATTCATAGTAGCCCCCAATGATGCTTGATTAAAATATCCTTGACGACCCCAATCACCAATTACAAAAAAGTGCGTGGCATCTTGTACTTCAATCAGATTTTTTAAACCTTCAAGCTTGAGTTTTGATGGGTATTTTTGTTCAAAATACGTATGTAAATCTGAGTGATTCTCTTTAACTAAAATGGTAGGCTTTTTACAGCCTACCATTAGTATTAAAGAAACAAATACTAAAAAATTATGTTTCATTATAAATTGTATTTAAGACCAAGATTTACTCTTAATCCATAATATTCCATTTGCATTGTCATGTCTTTAACACCTTGATAATATCTTAATTCCTGATTTGTAAGGTTTGTTGCAGATGCAAAAACATTTAAATGTTTATTGATGTTAAAAGATGCATTTACATCTAAAAAGAATTGCTCATCATAATAGCGATCTAAAAGAGAGAAATCGCCATACTCATCTATATAATCAGAAGTATAATTAGCAGAAACCTTAATCATAAACTTATTATTGTCGTATGTAAGCGATCCATTCACCATATTTCCTGCAGTACCTGGTAAAGCGATATCATCTTCTCTTCCAGCTACACCATTAGTTTTGGTATCAGTATAGGTATAATTAGAGTAGAAATTTAAGTTCTTGAAAAAGTTTGAAGAGGAGATAAAACTTAAATCAGATTGAAATGCTAGTTCAAAACCAAAGACATCAGCTTCTTTTCCATTTCGCTTTTGAGTTGCTTCATAACCGTTATAAATAGAATTTGAGTCATTAATGTCATAAGTACTCTCGTATATGAAGTCGTTAATTTTTTTAGTGAATACACCTGCAGAAACTAATCCGTACTTTCCAAAGTAAGATTCAAACATTAAATCAAAATTAGATGCTGTAGCTGCCTCTAAATTAATGTTACCAAATTCCACTTCTTCATCTTCAGAGTTTGAAGCTTCGTAAGGCACAAGATCATAGTAATCTGGTCTAGCTATAGTGTTTGTATATGCCGCTCTTAAGAACATGTCTTTAGATAATTCATACTTTAACTGAATGTTAGGCAAAAAATTACTGTAATCTTTTGTTCCAGCTGTATTTCCAACAACTTCAGTTTCTGCATCAAAACTAAACCCGGCATATTCTATATCAGTATATTCAAAACGAGCTCCAACTATAACATCAAAATTATTAGAAATTTTACCTTCATACATGGCATAACCACCGTAGATATCCTCGCTAGCGTTGTAATTTCCGGCAACATACTCTTCTAAAAGATCAACTTGGTTAAAATCAGCAGATGATAAATTTAGGTTTGCTAAAAAATTAGGTGTAGCAAAGCTTCCTGCCTGGTATTGAGATCCTGCAAGATAATCAGCATTTGTGTAGTCTTTTATACTAACTCCACTTGTAGTCATGGACTCATATAAATCATTTTCATCTTCATATTCATAGAAATCATTATTTCTAGTCTTTTCTTTTGTTCTTAATCGAGCACCAAATTTAATGTTAGATAAGTTAGAAACAGGCAATTCAAAATCTAGTTTAGCATTTAAATCTTTCTCATCTGTATATTGATGTTCTTCTGTAATTTCTTTGAGTGACATGTCATCGTAGGCTGTTTCTTCACCACCTGATGTAGTTATATAACCTGTATTGTTATTATTTACATAATTTGAAAAATCTGCTGTAGCTATATCCAAGTCTCTATTTCTGTATACGACATAACGCTCATTTGGTCTGTCTTCAGATGCTTCTGATGTAGAAACACTCCAATTCATCTTTAAAGTATTAAATAAATGCTCTCCTCCAAGTTGAACATTCCACATCTTCTGATCTTCTAAACGAGTATTTTTATTGTCTTTCCCACCACCTTTAGTTTGTCTTTCTATGGTGTATTCGTCTTCATGAAGATCTTTAAAACGCAATCTAAATCTATTTTCAAAATCATTTCTGTGGTTATATATACCTTTTAGAAAAATTGAATGATTGTTAGATATACGGTAATCTACATTAGCAGAAACACTCTTGCGAATTCTTTGAACAAAATACTGACGTATTTGGTAATCCTCTAGAACAGTATCATCATCAACATCATCATTATCGGTATCGATACCACCATGCTCAAATTCTACATTATCAGATCCATAATCAACATCATTATAAGATCCAGATACAACCACTCCTAATTTGTCATCTGCAAAACGATTTCCATAAACAAGTGCAGCATTGTATAGTGGTTTGTTATCAAAAGTTGCAACCCCACTTGCTAAAGTTGCTGATAGACGCTGTTTAGAAGGTGCAGTTCTAGTAACAAGGTTTACAGATCCACCAATGGCATCAGCATCCATATCAGGAGTTACTGCTTTATTTACTTGGACTGTTTGAATCATGTCTGCAGGAATTAAATCCATTTGAATACTTCTTGTTTCAGCTTCGGCAGAAGGAATTCTTTCACCATTAATAGTCACACTATTTAATTGAGGTGCCATACCTCTAATAATGATGTTTCTGGCTTCACCTTGATCGTTTTGAATGGTTACTCCAGGAATTCTTCTCACAGACTCCCCAATATTACTATCAGGATATTTTCCCATCTGGTCTGCAGAAACAACATTTGTTATATTGGTGTTATTCTTTTGAGTTGCTAAAGCTCTTGTCTGTCCAGATAATGTTGATGTAACAACAACTTCACCTAATTGTGTAGTGATAGGATTTAACTGAATTATAAGAGTTTCTGTTATTCCAGAAGCAATTGTGAATTCTTTAGTAAAATTTTCATATCCTACATAGCTTATTTCAACTTTGTAATTTCCTTCCGAGATATTCAGAATAGTGAATTTTCCGTCAAAATCTGTAGTTGCATAATATTCCGTTTCGTTAACTAAAATATTTGCACCAGGAAGAGGTAAACCGTTTTCATCAGAAATACTTCCTGTTAAATTTCCGTTTTGGGCAAAAATTGAGAATGATGACAATAGCATCAAAACATAAAAAAATTGAGTTTTCATTTAAATAATTTCAAAAATTAGTTTAGTCAAAATTACTTTTCAATTTTTTTAAGTATGTTAACTTATTACTATTTGATTGTATTTTTAATGTTTCGTATTATTAAATAAATGTTAATGAAATTTTAAAAAAGTTTACTAATGTATTTTGCTACTCCATCATTAACGTTACTATCAGTGATATCATTTGCTGCTTGTTTAACCGCTTGTTTGGAATTCTCAACCGCTACACCTAAACCCACTTTGGATAGCATTTCAATATCATTATAGTTATCTCCAAAGGCTATAATATTATTAAGCTTTGTTTCAGGGTATTTAGTTTTAATAAGGGTATTTATTGCTGTAAGTTTTGATATGGAACGGTGTGCAATTTCTATATATGTATCTTTAGATCTGTACAGAATAATCTCATTGGCATGCAAATCTTCTAATTTTCTATACAAATAGTCAATTTCATTGGCATCACCCATGCACATAATTTTATGAGCCCCTAAATTTCTTTGTTTAAATAGTGCTAGAGTATCTTCTAATTTTTGTCTTTGTGGTTTAACCTTCGTGTTATTAGCTTCTCTATTTGCCCAATAATCAAACTCTGGAACATACCACTCGTCATTTTGATACAAACTTAAATGAATTGAAGTTGATTCTAAAAAAGCTATTGCAGCTTCTAAAACCGTATTCGAAATAGTAGTAGAAGACAGCACCTTGTCTTGATCGAGTATAAGCCCACCATTATAAGCAATTATTGGCTTGTCTTTTATGTTCAAATCGTCTTGAAGGTGATACATAGCACTTGGCATTCTTGATGAAATAAGAATGGTTTCTATAATTTCATCCAATCCTTTGATACTATTAATTGTAGCAGATGATAATTCTCTATTTTTATCAAGTAAAGTACCATCTATATCGGTACATATCATGTTGTAGTTCATAGTTAAATAACTTCTATTGCGTAATAGGCTTTAAAGATTTGTTTAGGGGCTAATTTTTGACGTCCTTCTTTTTCTAAAAATTCATCTGGACTATTTTTTGAATCTGTAATACCATACCAAGGTTCTAAACAAATAAAATTTCCTGGTTGTTTAGGTTGTGTCCAGATTCCTAAATACGGAAAGCCATTAAAATGTAATTTTAATTCTTGGTTAGAATAACGGTGTTTTATAGATACTGTTTTTGATTTAAGTTGCTTAAAAATCAAAGCGTCATCTTTGAAAAGTGCTCTATTAACTGGGATTTTTGCGGAATTGTTTAAATAATCTTTTGTAATGCTACCAGTGAGTAATCCCTCTGAAAATTCAATTCTATTTGCAGATTCACACTGCTCAAAAACTAAATCATAATCTTCAAAATAACTTTCATTATCAAATGGACAAGCAAACCCAGGATGTGCGCCAATAGAGAAGGGGAGTGTTTCAGTTGATGAAGGGTTGGTGACCTTATAGCTAACCTCTACTTTTTGACTAATTATTCTATACGTTATTGACAAGCTAAATTGAAAAGGATATTTTTTAAGTGTTGTTTCGTTTTGAATTAATTCCAATGTAACAGCATCTGAATGTTCTGAAACAACTACAAACTCACAATCCCTTGCAAAACCATGCTGTGTCATGTTATAAGATTGTGCATTACATTTATAGTGGTTATCTCTAACCTGACCTACGATAGGGAAAAGAATAGGAGCTGTCCTTCCCCATATAGCAGGGTCTGCTTGCCACATACATTCTCTTTCTTGTGGTTTATATATAAGGCTTTTTATCTCAGTGCCTAGCTTACTAATAGTAAGTTTTAAATTGGCGTTTTCTAATTGAATCATTGTAAAATTTGCCGCGAAATTAATAATTATTTACAAAAAAAAGCTTTCAAATTAGAAAGCTTATTTTATTGTGAATGATTTAATTATTCTTGCATGGTGTGATACACATTTTGAACATCATCGTCTTCTTCAATTTTCTCCAATAGTTTTTCAACATCTGCAACTTGTTCTTCATTAAGTTGTTTAGTTACTTGTGGGATTCTTTCAAATCCAGAGGATAAAATTTCTATATCGCGTTGTTCTAGTTCTGCTTGTATGGCACCAAAATTTTCAAAGGGTGCATAAATCATAATACCATCCTCATCTTGGAAGACTTCCTCAGCGCCAAAATCAATGAGTTCTAGTTCCAGTTCTTCAGGATCTATGCCTTCACTATTAACTCTAAAGTTACAGGTGTGATCGAACATAAATACCACAGATCCGGATGTTCCCAAACTACCATTACATTTATTAAAATAACTTCTCACATTAGCTACAGTTCTAGTATTATTATCTGTAGCAGTTTCAACAAGTATAGCAATACCATGTGGTGCATAGCCTTCAAATAAAACAACTTTATAGTCGCCTTGATTTTTATCGGAAGCTTTTTTTATAGCGCGTTCAACATTGTCTTTGGGCATATTGACTGCCTTAGCATTTTGAATTACAGCTCGTAATCTGGAATTGTTGTCGGAATCTGGACCACCTTCTTTAACAGCCATAACAATATCTTTACCAATTCTAGTAAAGGCCTTGCTCATGGCAGCCCAACGTTTCATTTTTCTTGCTTTACGAAATTCAAAAGCTCTTCCCATAAGATTAAATTATTTGTTTATTGACAAAATTAAAAAAATCAAAAAGTATTCAAAATTAGCACTCTTCCTCTTCAATGATATCCTCAATAGCATGAGCCAATTTAAAATCCTTTTCGGTAACACCATCAGCGTCATGAGTTGAGATTGCAATTTTAAGCACATTGTAGGTATTAGACCAGTCTGGATGATGATTTAATGCTTCGCATTCAAAAGCAATGCGACTCATGGCACTAAAGCAATCTTTAAAATTATCAAATTCAAACTCCGCATAAATGGAATTATCATAATATTCCCACTCTGGAAGTTTAAGTAGACGCTGTTCTATTTCTGTTTCAGTTAATTTTTTCATGCTTAAATATATTTAACCTATAAGTTAGTTATTTTTTATAAAAAGGCAGTTTTACAACTACAGCTTTAACTTGTTTTTTTCTAATTTGTATAAGTAACTTCGAATCCACCTTACTATGCTCAATTGTTACATAGCCTAAACCAATTCCTTTACTTAGACTAGGTGACATGGTTCCAGATGTAACTTCTCCAACGGTGTTTCCATCAGAATCAAGAATAGGATAACCTTGCCTTGGGATGCCACGTTCTTTTAATTCAAAGCCCACAAGTTTTCTTGAAACTCCATTTAACCTTTGTTGTTCTAGGGTTTCAGAGTTAACAAATGGTTTAGTGAATTTAGTAATCCATCCCAAACCTGCTTCTATGGGTGATGTATTATCGTTAATATCATTACCATACAAACAATACCCCATTTCTAATCTAAGGGTATCTCTTGCAGCAAGTCCAATGGGTTTGATACCAAAAGTTTTACCAGCATCAAGTACTTTTGTCCAAAGGGTTTGAACTTCACTGCTTTTACAATAAATCTCAAAACCGCCAGAACCTGTATAGCCTGTAGCAGATATAATGACATGTTCTAATCCTGCAAAGTCAGCAATTTTAAAACTGTAATAGGGTATCTCTGCTAAATCAATACTAGTTAAGGATTGCATGGATTCAATGGCTTTTGGACCTTGAATAGCTAATAATGCATAATCGTCACTTAAATTTCTCAAACTAGCTTTGAAAGTATTTTGACTTTCAATCCAGTTCCAGTCCTTTTCAATATTACTAGCATTAACAACCAATAGATAAGTGTTTTCCTTAATTCTATAAATAATCAAATCATCTACAATACCACCTGAATTATTAGGCATACAACTGTATTGGGCTTTGCCAATATTAAGTTTAGATGCATCATTAGAACTAATTTTTTGAATGAGTTGAAGTGCTTCTTCGCCTTCAATTAAAAATTCACCCATATGAGATACATCAAATATACCTACATGATTTCTAACAGTCTCATGCTCGACAGTCACTCCTTCATATTGTACAGGCATTTCATAACCAGCAAATGGTACAATTTTAGCTCCTAGTGCTTGATGCGCATTATATAATGCAGTTTTTTTCATTGTATGTTTTTTGAAAGGCTAAACTACATAATTTTTATAATTTTTTTTCTCATTTTTCAGTTACTAATGTTTAGTTTTGATTTCATACTTATTTAATTTTTAGTACTATGAAGTCAGTCATTAAATTCATATTTCTTTTACTTGTAGTGCAATTTTCTATGGGACAATCTAATACAGTTCCTCAAGATTATTTATCGATTGAATTTCATAAGTCCAGGCGTGAAGCATTGAGAACTAAGTTGCCAAAAAATACGGTGGCTATTTTTTTCTCTAATCCAACTAGAAACCGCTCTAATGATGTTGATTATTTGTATCACCAAGATCCTGATTTTTATTATTTATCGGGTTACAAAGAACCACACAGTGTACTTTTAATTTTTTCTGAAGATCAAACCGATCAATCTGGTCATTCATATAATGAGCTTTTATTTGTACAACCCAAAAATGCAACAGCAGAGATGTGGAATGGAGTGCGTTTGGGGGTAAAAGGTGCTGAAGCGAAACTAAATATAGCTAAGGTATTGGCGAATACGGATTTCGGGAATTCTTTTGGAAAATTTGTGTCAGACAAAAGGATATTTATAAAGCCCTTTTCTGAGGATGTTAGAGATTTTAATAAGACCAATGATCTTTTCTCAATTATTAATGATTTCAAGGCTATTATAAATTATGATGAAAAACACCTTATAACTCCACAAAAGTCTAGAATATTTGAGTTAATTCAATCAACTACTGTTGAAAATAATGCTAGTGTTGCACAAATATTAGGAAGAGCAGTTACCTACTATCCTGAACTTGAAAAAGAACCTATTGTTAATGCTTATATTAGTGCCTCTTCTTTCGAAGACAGAGACTTATTAAAGCATCGCGTCACTGAAATTCTTGATAATAATCCTTTAAAAAATCTTGATATAACATCTTTGAGCGAATACATGGCTGCTTTGAGACAGATTAAAACTGAAGAGGAGTTGGTTTTATTAAAAAAAGCTGTAGAAATCTCCGCAATTGGTCAAATAGAAGTGATGAAAGCCATAAAGCCTAGTATGTCAGAATTAGAAATACAAGGAATTCATGAATACGTGTATAAAAAATACGGCAGTGAATATGAAGGCTATAACTCAATAGTTGGAGCTGGTAACAATGGTTGTATTTTACACTATGTTGATAATGCTAAAACATCGGTTCACAAAGAATTGGTTTTGATGGATTTGGGTGCTGAATATCATGGTTACACAGCAGATGTTACAAGAACTATCCCTTCTAACGGAAAATTTACAAAAGATCAACGATTAGTATATGATTTGGTTTATGAAGCTCAAGAAGCTGGAATAAAAAGCGCCGTTATAGGAAATTCATTTAATAGCCCTGACGCAGCTGCCAGAAAGGTCATAACTGAAGGTTTAATTGAATTAGGAATTGCAAAAAACGAAGAAGAGGCCAAGCAATATTTTCCTCATGGAACTTCACATTATTTAGGATTAGATGTCCACGATCCAGGCTTATACGGAGATTTTGAAGCCGATATGGTAATTACTGTGGAACCCGGAATTTATGTGCCCGAAGGTAGTCCCTGTGATAAGAAATGGTGGGGTATAGCTGTAAGAATAGAGGATGATATTCTTATTACAGAGCATGGTCCAGTTAATCTATCAGCAAAGGCTCCAAGAACTTCAAAAGGTATTGAGAAAATGATGAAGTTACCAAGTGCTCTGGACGATTTTGTTTTACCTGTTCTAGATTAAAATTTTTTGCTTAAAAGATAGTTTTTAAAGCTTTGGTAGTCTTCTATTGCTGTAGCTGTTTTAGTTTTATCCATAACCGCTTTAATTTGTTCTGGAAGACTTACCTCTTTTTGAATGACTTCTTCTACCACATCAAGAAATTTTGTAGGATGTGCAGTTTCTAAGAAAACACAATGGGCATTTGGTTGTTTTTCTAAGTAGGCTTTACAACCTAAATAGCCAACTGCACCATGAGGATCTGCTATATATCCATATTTTGTATAAATTTCGTCTAAAGCTTCTCTTGTAGCATCATCTGTAAAATAATAAGAAGACAAATTAGATTTTAAGGTTTCAAAATCATTATTGTGCAACTCTTGTATTCTAATAAAGTTACTTGGGCTACCAACATCCATAGCATTTGAAATGGTTTGAACAGAAGGTTTTACATCATAAACTCCTGTTTTTAAATAACGTGTTACAACATTATTCTCATTATTAGAGGCTATGAAATGTTTAACTGGCATACCTAATTTTTGGGCAACCATACCAGCACAAATATTTCCAAAATTACCACTCGGTATTGAAAAAACTACATTCTGATGTTTTTGCTTTTGTTTAAGCGTTTTATAGGCAAATAAAAAATAGAATAATTGTGGTAACCAACGCGCTACATTAATTGAATTTGCAGAGGTGAGTTGCATATGATTAATAAGCTCTTGGTCTACAAAAGCCTTTTTTACCATGGCTTGACAATCATCAAAAGTACCATCAACTTCTAAGGCAGTAATATTTTGTCCTAAGGTTGTTAATTGTTTTTCTTGAATTTCACTAACCTTTCCACTAGGATATAGTATGACAACATTTACACCTTTAACGCCAAGAAAACCACTAGCTACAGCACCACCTGTATCCCCTGAAGTAGCAACAAGAACAGTCACTTCATTAGCGTTGTTTTTATTAAAGTATCCAAGGCATCTAGCCATAAATCGGGCACCAACATCTTTAAAAGCCATGGTAGGTCCGTGAAATAATTCAAGTGTTGAAATGTTGTCATTTAATCTTACAACTGGAAAATCAAAACATAAAGTGTCTTCAACTATAGTCTTTAATTCTTGATCTGGAATGGCCTCTGAAATAAATTGCCTAATGGCTTGATAAGCTATTTCATGGTTAGATAACTCAGTAATATCTTCAAAGAAAGACTGGGGTAGAGGCTTAATGTTTTCTGGAAAATATAATCCATTATCTGGTGCTAAACCTCTAACTACTGCTTCACTAAAATCAACGTCTTTGGCTTTCTTATTAAGACTGTAATATTTCATGTTTTATTGGTGACTTAGTTTTTAAAATCTATTACTGCTGGGCCTTTAGTATTGATTTTTGAAGTATGAATTTCAAAATCAATGTCGGTGGTGTTAAAAATATCTTTAATTGCATCAGCAACATCTTGAGCTACAAATTTACCTTTACACAAAGTAAATATTGAAGGTCCTGATCCTGATATACCACAACCTAAAGCTTTATTGTTTTCTGCTGATTCTTTGACCATTTGAAATAATGGAATGAGTTTACTTCTATGGGGTTCTATGATTACATCTTCCAAACTGGATTTAATTAAATCATAATCAGATGTATGAAGGGCATGAACAAAACTGCCAAGATTAGCCCATTGCTTTATGGCATCATTAAGTGCTACTTCTTTTGGAAGAACTGCTCTAGATTCTGAGGTTTTTATTTCTATTTTTGGATGAACAATAACAGCAAATAAGTCATCTGGAGTAGGTAGTTCACAGACAGTCAAAGGCGAAACACTTTTAACAAGCGTAAATCCTCCCAACAAAGCAGGAGCGATGTTATCTGCATGTTCACATTGACTAGCTATAGCTTCACCTTTAATAGCAAATTTAATAAGTTCATTTGCAGTATAAGGTCTCCCCATCAGTTCATTAATACCATAGACACTTCCAATAGCACTAGCTGCACTGCTTCCAATACCACTACCTGGCATGACATGCTTAATAATTTCTATTTCATACCCCCAGTCTGGTTTAGCATCTTCTAGTAAAGCTAAGGCCGAAACACCTGCAACATTTTTGTGCGTTTCTATAGGTAAGTTGTAACCTTTTATTTGAGTAATTTTAATTCCTTTTTCAGGAACCTCTCTAATTATCATTTCATCAGCAACGTGTTCAAGACAAAATCCTAAAACATCAAAACCACATGATACATTTGCAACTGTTGCTGGAGCAGATATTTTAATCTCTTTCATAATACTACTTGTTTCCAACTCTAATTATGTCTGAAAATAATCCAGAGGCTGTAACCTCAGCACCGGCACCAGCACCTTTAACAATAAGTGGTTGGTCTTTATAGCGTTCCGTATAGAACATGACAATATTGTCTTTACCTTCTAAGTTATAAAAAGGATGGTGTGAAGGAATTTGTTTAAGACCCACTTTAGCTTTTCCCTCTGAGAATTCAGCAACATATTTTAATTTACTGTTTTTAGACTTTGCATCATTAAACAAGTTTTGAAAATGCATTTCATCAGATGTAAGCGATTCATAAAAATCAGCAACAGAACCTGCACTAAGGTTGTTTTGTGTCAAAAAGGATTCATTAGCGATGTCCTCTAAGTCTATGGTAACACCACTTTCTCTGGCTAAAATTAATATTTTTCTAGCGACATCCACACCACTTAAATCTATCCTTGGGTCAGGTTCAGTATAACCTTCATCTTGTGCTCTTTGAACTATTTCATAAAACTTGGAAGTGTTGTTAAAATTGTTAAAAATAAAATTAAGACTTCCAGAAAGTACCGCTTGTATAGAAGTCACTTTATCACCTGAAGAAATAAGATTGTTTAGTGTGTCTATAACTGGTAAACCAGCGCCAACATTCGTTTCAAATAGGAATGGTGCATTGTATTGTCTTGATAATGCTTTTAGTGAATTGTATTGTTCATATTTACTAGAACATGCAATTTTATTACAGGCTACAACAGCAACACTTTCTTTTAGATATTTCCCATATACTTTAGCGACATCTTCATTAGCAGTAATATCAACAAAAATGCTATTTCTTAAATTAAAAGTTTTAACGGTTTCATAGAACACATCTAAATTAGCTTTTTCACCTTGAGGTAATTTCTCTTTCCAATGATTAAGGTCTATACCTTGAGGATTAAAAATCATCGTTTTTGAGTTAGAAATACCTGTAATTCTGAGGTTAATCTTTAAATTTGTTTTAAGATATTGTTGTTGTTTTCTGATTTGTTCAACAAGCCTTTCACCTACATTTCCTACACCTGTTATGAATACATTAAGTTGCTTAATATCCCCTTCAAAAAATATTTCATGTAAAGAGTTTAACGCTTTTTTGACATCATTTTTATTGATTACAGCTGATATGTTTTTTTCAGATGCACCTTGAGCAATAGCTCTAATATTTATATTGTTTTTACCTAATGTACTAAACATTTTACCACTAATTCCTTGGTGGTTTTTCATATTGTCACCAACTAAGGCAACAATAGATAATTCGTTTTCAACTTTAATAGGATCTATTTTTCCTAATTCTATTTCATTTTCAAAAGATAAATCAATAGCATCTTTTGCTCTTAAAGCATCTACAGTATTTACCCCAAAACAAATAGAATGCTCTGATGATGCTTGAGTGATTAGAATAACATTAATTTTTTCCTGAGCTAATGTTTCAAATAAACGCTTTGCAAATCCTGGAATTCCTACCATTCCATTACCTTCCAAGGTAAGTAATGAGATATCTCCCACATGTGATATACCTTTAACCGGATTTTTAGTCTGCCCCGTTTCTTTAGAGATTAAAGTTCCGTTGTCACTGGGATTTAATGTGTTTTTGATATATATAGGAATCTCTAGGTCAAGAACAGGTTGAACAGTAGGAGGATACAATACTTTCGCTCCAAAATGAGACAATTCCATAGCTTCAAAGTAAGATATACTTTCAATAGGATGAGCATTTTTGACCACTTTTGGATTCGCAGAAAACATGCCACTTACATCTGTCCAAATTTCTAGATCACTTACTTTTAAAGCAGCGGCTACAATTGCTGCAGTGAAATCTGAGCCACCTCTTCCTAAAGTGGTAATTGCGCCATTTTCGGACTTAGAGATAAACCCGGGAAGTATGGTTATTTTGTGTGATGTATTTTTAAAAAAGGATTTAATATTCTTATTAGTTAAAGCGTAATTAACCTCTGCTTTAGTATGTGTATCATCAGTTATGATCAACTCCTGACTATTTTTTACTTGAGCATCAAGTTTTTGATGTCTCATTGCCTCTGCAATGATTTGAGATGATAATAATTCACCATAGCTACTTAACTTATCTGTTGTAGATGGCGATATTTCATGAATAAGATATATACCATCCAACAACTGTTTAAGAGATTGTAACTTTGAGATTGTATCATTAATAATCTCATCATTATTTTTGGGAATTAATGCTTTTATTAGCTCAATATGCTTGCTATGAATTTCTTCATAAATAGAAACATATTCTAAGTTTTGAATTTTAGCTAACTCTCCAGCCTTTAATAATTTATTAGTAATACCTCCAACAGCAGAAACAACAGCAATAACATTATCTTTTTCTGAGTAATCATTTAAGATTGAAATGACTTGTCTGATATTTTTTTCTGAACCTACAGAAGTTCCTCCGAATTTTAATACTTTCATTTAATATGATATTAGTCCAAATAAGATTTGATTGTACAATTGATTATATAATATGAAAAATTAAACACCCAAAAGGGTGATAATCATTATGATAGTGAAAAATACACCTTGCGTAGAAGCGGTGTTAATCAATTGTGCTTTGGAAGCTTGAGAGTGTGTCATAGTCCCTTAATTCGTTTCAAAAGTATTAGATTTATAAGTAATAAAAAATTAATTTTTATTAATTCGATAAGAATTACGAAAAGTCAATTTTTTTTCTTTTTTATGAAGATTTTTTCAAATAATACCTTTAAAAAGTGGTATTCTTTAATAATTAATCAGTAGAATATATCTATTTATCAGTTAGTTGATAAGGTTGGATTAGTGCACTAAATAAAAAACTCTTACAGTAATAAAGTAATTCGTAATTTAAGCTAAGCCAATAAAGTAATTTATAAAAATAAAAAAAGCTACAAATTACTGTAGCTTTTTGAAATTTAGATATTTAAATCTTTCAATAATATTTTTAAGTTAGGACTTGATGGTCTGGGTGCATCTGGATTAACAATATTGCCGTCTGGATCTAGTAAAATAAATCTGGGGATACCATTTATTTTATAAGCTCTAATGAACTCTGTTTGCCATCCATTAGGGGCAAATAACTGAATGCCAGTTAGATTTTTATCATTTACCATAGCTTTCCAGTCTGATTTTGCTTTATCCCATGAACCTCCGTGTGAGCGATCATCATCTATAGATATACTTGCAAATTGAATATTCTTATCGTGATATTCCTCTTCTAGGTCTTTTAAAGATGGTATTTCTCTTTTGCATGGGCCACACCACGTTGCCCATATATCGATGTAAGTGTATTTGCCTTTGAAATCAGTAAGGGAGGTTAATGATCCATCAATATTTTCATAATTTTTAAAATCTGGAGATTTACTACCTTTCGGTAGGGCTTTTTTTAATGCAATTGACTCTCCAAGATATCTTTCATAAAAACCTAACATAGGCTCAATTTCATTTAAACCTTTGGTCACAATTAATGAGTCAATATTAGAATTTGTTTTATAAAAGTTTTCAAGTTCAGACTTAATCTCAGATAATCTTAATTTTAAGTCAGATTCATTTAAACTACTTAATGCATCTAAATCTAAAAGTTCTTCTTCTAAAAGAGTTTTTTTAGCCAAAAAGTTACTTTGTTCAGCACCATTACCTTCAAAAGAAATTGATTCATCAAAAGCTTCTGTATCTATTATTATTTCTAATTCATAACCATTTTTCAAGAAGACAGATGCCGACTCTTTACCATCGTATAACATATAGATACCGGTTTCAACTTTAAGGGTGTCAGAAAATCTGTTATTTTGATCCAAATGTAAAACCTTTGATAAATTTTGATTTCTGATTAATAGTGAGTCACTGTTAGGATTACTAATTTCACCTTCAAGCAAAACATAGTCTTTTGTGGAAGTATCACATCCAAAAATTGATAAAAGTGATAAACCTAGTAGTATGTATTTCATTGGGATTTTTTTCCAAAAATAATCAAATATTATAGCGATACAATTCAGTATGTAATTATTAACAAAATATTGTATTATTGGGTAGCGACAATTCATTTAAGAATTCGAATTAATTTATGAAAACAACGTTTTATATAAATTCAAGTCAACTCACAGTTTCTGACGTAGATTATGTAATTTCTAACAATTTGAAAATCAAACTGTCTGAAGAATCAGTATCTCAAGTTGTTTCTTGCAGATCATATCTTGATAAGAAATTAGCATCAGATCCTAATCCAATTTATGGAATTAATACTGGTTTTGGCTCATTATGTGATATTAAAATTTCCGACTCAAATTTATCTCAGCTCCAAGAAAATTTGGTTAAATCTCATGCTTGTGGTTGTGGTGAAATTATCTCAAATGATATAATAAAAATCATGTTACTTCTTAAAGTTAAATCATTGAGTCTTGGATATTCTGGTGTACACATTGACACTATAAATCGTTTAGTTGATTTTTATAACAACGATGTTTTTCCAATTATATATGAACAAGGCTCATTAGGTGCCTCAGGTGATTTAGCTCCATTAGCACATTTGGCATTGCCCTTATTAGGTTTAGGTGAGGTTAATTTTCAAGGTAATATTGTTTCTTCTTTGTCTATTCTTGAAAAATTTAATTGGAAGCCGATTGAACTAAAATCTAAAGAGGGGTTAGCTTTATTAAATGGAACTCAATTTATGAGCGCATATGGAGTTTATAATCTTATTAAAGCACAACAATTAATAAAAATCTCAGATTGTGTTGGAGGACTTTCTCTAGACGCATTTGATTGTAGATTAGAACCCTTTAATAGTTTGATTCATAAAATAAGACCTCATAAAGGCCAAATAGTTACTGCACAAACAATTTGTGAATTATTAAAGGGAAGCTCAATTAGTAATTCCGCAAAAATTCATGTACAAGATCCTTATTCATTCAGATGTATTCCTCAAGTTCATGGTGCTTCAAGAGATGCTATATCCTATGTAACTGGTGTTTTTGAAACGGAAATCAACGCGGTTACTGATAATCCAAATATTTTTGAAAAAGAAGATGTGATTCTTTCTGGTGGGAATTTTCATGGACAACCCCTTGCTTTAACTATAGATTTTTTAAAAATTGCAATTGCTGAGATAGCTAATATTTCGGAGCGAAGAACGTTTCAATTGGTTTCTGGTAAAAGAGATTTGCCAGCATTTTTGATTCATAATCCTGGTTTAAATTCTGGTTTTATGATTCCACAATACACTGCAGCTAGCATAGTTAGTTTAAATAAACAATTATGCTCTCCTTCAAGTGTAGATAGTATCGTTTCAAGTAATGGTCAAGAAGATCATGTTAGCATGGGCGCTAATGCTGCAGTTTTACTTTCTAAAGTTGTAGATAATTCATTTTCCGTATTGGCTATCGAATTGCTATGTGCTGCTCAAGCCATTGATTTGAGAAAACCACAAAAAACTTCAAAACGCTTACAATTGTTATTATCTAATTACAGGAATGATATTAATTATTTAATCGAAGACCAAGTAATGTACGATATCATAGAAAAATCGAAGCAATTTATACAACGTTTTGATTTTAATAAAGTGTAATCTTAATACTAAATATATATTAGCATGTGGTTAAATTTTTATACACATATCTTTATTTAATTCTATTTTCTTCGTCGTTTTTATTTTCACAAAGTACACCACAAGACATTGTTGAAAATATGGGAAGAGGAATCAATTTAGGTAATGTTCTTAGTGCGCCAACTGAAGGTAATTGGGCATTTCCAATTCATGAAACTTTTTTTGATGACCTCGTTAATCAAGGCTTTACTAATGTTAGACTACCTATTGATTTTTTTGAAGGTTCATTTCTATCAGCAAATTACTCAGTAACTGGATCCAAACGTACATTAACAAATTTAATTAATTGCGAAAATAATTCTTGTTTTTCAAGACAAGCCGGCAGTGAAGGAGATTATACAGGTTCTATTAATGATTATTATGTTAATGAAGACTATCTTGATAGGATACAACAAGTTATAGATTGGTCTATTTCTAAAGGTTTAGTTACTGTACTTGATTTTCATGGAGCAAAACTCAAAGAGCAGTTTTTGTATACTTTTTCAGAATCAACTGTTGGTGGTACTAATTATTATACACATCCAACTTCTGCCAAACGAAAAGCTGATATTAATAAGTTTAAAGCTATTTGGAAGGGGATTTCAGAGCGATTTAAAGATTATTCTGAGTATTTATTATTTGAAGTTTTTAATGAACCCTATTTTTATTTATCTGCTGAAGACATCAATGCTTTAAATCTAGATATTATTTCAGTAATTAGGTCAACTGGTTCAAATAATCTTAACAGAAAAATAATTATTACAGGAGGAGATGCAACCAGTTGGGAAGTCATTTTCACAATTCCAGATAATGTTTTGAATTCTGATTCTAATCTAATTGCTACATTTCATTATTATCAGCCATTTAATTTTACGGCATCATCTCAAGAACAGTATAATGAATATTCTTTTTCCGAAAATGCTAAAAATCAAATTACCACGAGATTCAATCAAATTAAGAATTGGTCTCAATCTAAAGGTGTACCTGTTTATTTAGGGGAATTTGGTGCTGATAACTCTAATGGTATGGTTTATTGGACAGGAGGAACTAATAGTACTTTTGGGGGGCCAAATGAAAGTGATAGGATTGAGTATCATAGATTCATAGCTAATTCAGCTATGCAAAATAATTTTTCATTTTCTGCTTGGTGTTCGGGCAACAAATCTACAAAGTCTATTCATTTAAGAACTGACCATCCAAATAGTCAAAATATAATTTCGGGTAATTGGGTAGAGGAGGTTAAAGATGCTTTATTAGAAATTGGTTGTTATTCACAAGAGCCATTACTTATTCAAAATCCTGACTTTGATTGCGGTGTAGATAATAAATGGAATTTATCTCTATATAATGGTGCCATTGCCACATATCTTAAAGCCTCAGATAATGTGTATGAAGGTAATACCGCAAAAATTAATGTATCGCAACTAGCAACAAATAATTCAAATTTTAATAAAGTAATTTTAAATAATCAAAACTATTCACAAGATTTAATTGGTAAGACTGTTAATATCAAATTCAAAGCTAAGTCTAATAGTAGTTCTACAACTTATAACGCTCTTCCAATTAAACTAAGATTTAAATTAGGTTCATCAGGAAATAATTACGTTGTTTCTGATGAATATATACTTTCGGAAAATTTCGAATCGTATGAATTTGAATTTGACATTAATCAATATTATGATAATTACAAATTTCAAATTATGGTTGGTAAACATATTGGTGATTATTTTTTTGATGAGTTTCAAACAACGATTACAGACACCAATCTTTCCTTAAAAAGTTTTGAAAATGACTTAAAATTTTACCCTAATCCCTTAAAAGATGTTTTAATTGTAAATTCAAATAGTGAATTTGGACTTGAAATATATTCTGTTACAGGGACTTTGATTCTTTCTAAAAAGTCAGAAAAGCAAAGGGTTGAAAACCTGTCTGTTTTAGAACCAGGAATATACCTATTCAAATTTAAGTTTACAGATGAAATAATATCCAAAATAATATTTAAGGAATAACCTTGAATTAAGAATTATCTCAAAAAAAAGCCTACATAAAATGTAGGCATTTAAAACTTAACTTATTGATTTGATTCTTTTTCTTCTTTCTTGTTTAAAAGGTTTAAGACAAGCTCGTCACTTTTTTTATCTAAATCTAAATTAATTGAATCACCTTCCTTTAATGAAGAATTTATGATTTCTTCAGCTAATAGGTCTTCAACATATTTCTGAATAGCACGTTTTAGTGGTCGCGCGCCATATTGTTTATCGAAACCTTTCTCGGCAATGTAATTTTTAGCTGTTTTAGAAATGGTTAGTTTATAGCCTAGGTTTTTAATTCGTAGAAGTAATTTTTCAAGTTCAATATCAATAATCTTGTCAATATCCTCTTTTTCTAGGGTATTAAATACAACAACATCATCGATCCTATTAAGAAATTCTGGAGCAAATGCTTTTTTAAGTGCATTTTCAATAATACTCTTTGCATTATCAGCTGCTTGGGCTTCTCTTGCAGAAGTTCCAAAACCAACACCTTGCCCAAAATCTTTAAGTTTACGTGCCCCAATGTTAGATGTCATTATTATAATTGAATTTCTGAAATCAATTTTTCTACCCAAACTATCAGTAAGGTAGCCATCATCCAAGACTTGTAATAACATATTAAAAACATCGGGATGTGCTTTTTCAATCTCGTCTAAAAGTATAACTGCATATGGTTTGCGTCTCACTTTTTCTGTTAGTTGACCTCCTTCTTCATAACCGACATAACCTGGAGGGGCACCAATCAATCTTGAAATAGCAAACTTTTCCATATACTCACTCATATCAATCCTCACAAGCGATTCTTCACTGTCAAAAAGTTCTTTAGCTAAAATCTTAGCTAATTGTGTTTTACCAACACCTGTTTGACCTAAAAATATAAATGAACCGATGGGTTTATTAGGATCTTTTAACCCAGCTCTATTTCTTTGTATAGCTTTAACAACCTTACTTACTGCTTGGTCTTGACCAATAATTTTACCTTTAATTAGATTTGGTAGTTGCGCTAACTTGTTAATCTCTGTTTGAGCTATTCTATTAACAGGAATACCGGTCATCATAGAAACTACATCAGCAACATTATCTTCACTCACAATTTCTCTGTTTAATTTCGTCTCTTCCTCCCATTTTTTTTGAGCTGAAGCTAAATTCTTTTCAAGACGTTTTTCATCATCACGTAATTTGGCAGCTTCCTCATATTTTTGTTTTTTGACCACAGAGTTTTTCGTCTCTTTAACTTGTTCTAATTGTTGTTCAAGCTCAAGAATTTGCTTTGGTACATCAATATTTGTAATGTGAACTCTAGATCCGGCCTCATCTAAAGCGTCAATAGCTTTATCCGGAAGAAACCTATCTGTCATATATCTGTTGGTTAACTTCACACAAGCTTGGATGGCTTCTGGAGTATAATCTACATTATGGTGTTCTTCATATTTAGTTTTGATATTGTTTAGAATTTGAATGGTTTCATCGATAGTGGTTGGTTCAACCAAAACTTTTTGAAAACGTCTTTCTAAAGCACCATCTTTTTCAATATATTGTCTGTATTCATCAAGAGTTGTAGCGCCTACACATTGAATTTCTCCTCTTGCTAGAGCAGGTTTGAACATATTAGATGCATCTAAACTTCCTGTAGCACCACCAGCACCAACAATAGTGTGAATCTCATCAATAAATAATATAATGTCGTCATTTTTTTCAAGTTCATTCATAACAGCTTTCATGCGCTCTTCAAACTGTCCTCTGTATTTTGTGCCTGCTACTAAACTTGCTAAATCAAGAGTTACAACACGTTTATTAAAGAGTATTCTAGAAACTTTTCTTTTAACTATCCTTAAAGCTAGGCCTTCTGCAATAGCGGACTTACCAACACCTGGTTCTCCAATTAGTAATGGATTATTCTTCTTTCTTCTACTAAGTATTTGAGATACACGTTGAATTTCTTTGTCTCTTCCAACTACAGGATCTAGTTTATTCTCTTCAGCTAAAGCAGTCAAATCTCTTCCAAAATTATCTAATACGGGTGTTTTAGATTTTTTACTAGTTGTAGATGATTGGTTGAATGGGTTTTCTTTTGAACCAGAATCTTCATTCATTTCATCATCAGGAAAAGATTCTGCTTTTGGGGTATTTAAGTATTCTTCTTCGTTTGAAATCATAAGCTTGAATTGGTCTTTTACGTTATCATAATCAACTTTTAATTTATTTAAAAGTTTTGTAGTGGGGTCATTTTCATTTCTTAAAATACACAACAATAAATGTGCAGTATTGATTGACGAACTTTGAAAAAGCTTTGCTTCTAAAAAAGTTGTTTTCAAAGCACGCTCAGCTTGCCTAGTTAAGTGTAGATTTTTTTTATCACTAATTGTTGATGAATTTGAAGGTGTTGAAGGGTTAATATTTTCAACCTTTAGCCTTAGCTGTTGCAAATCTGTTTTGAGAGTGTTCAAAATATTAATAGCTTTTCCATCGCCGTCACGAAGTAGACCAAGCATTAAATGTTCTGTGCCAATAAAATCATGACCTAACCTTAAAGCTTCTTCTTTGCTATATGCAATTACATCTTTTACTCTTGGAGAAAAATTATCATCCATACACAGCTTTTTTATTTATAAATTTAAATAATGCCTACTTTAAAATCAAAAACATAAGCATAAAAATTTCTTAATGTTTAAATAGAATTAAAAATGTTTGTAAATGCAAGTGAAATTTAATAGAGTTATTAACTACATACCCTTGTATTATTGTTAATAAATACTCATTTTTTGAATGTCAATTATTAGCCAAAAAAATACATTTCGCGTATATTAGCCGGGATTGAAAAATTGACTAAAAATTTTATAAAAATATGGCAGAAGGTGAAAAACTTATTCCTATAAGTATAGAAGATGAAATGAAGTCTGCATACATTGATTATTCAATGTCTGTAATTGTTTCAAGAGCTTTACCAGATGTAAGAGATGGTCTAAAACCTGTTCATCGAAGAGTTTTGTATGGTATGCATGAACTTGGCGTTAGATCAACTTCAGCGCACAAAAAATCGGCAAGAATTGTAGGAGAGGTGTTAGGTAAATATCATCCTCACGGAGACACTTCAGTTTATGATACCATGGTTAGAATGGCTCAGGAGTGGAGTTTAAGATATATGCTTGTTGATGGCCAAGGTAATTTTGGTTCTATAGATGGAGATAGTCCAGCAGCTATGCGTTACACTGAAGCTAGGATGCGTAAGATTTCAGAGGAGATGCTTGCTGACATTGATAAGGATACAGTAGATCATCAATTGAATTTTGACGATACACTAAAAGAACCAACTGTGCTTCCTACAAGAATACCTGGTTTATTGGTTAATGGAGCTTCAGGTATAGCAGTAGGTATGGCTACAAATATGCCTCCACATAATTTATCTGAAGTTGTTGATGGTATTACTGCATACATAGATAACAATGATATTGAAATTGATGAAC
>JBELHJ010000023.1:5815-7336 GCA_042091495.1 Bacteroidota bacterium | reverse complement strand
GTTGTTGATGGTATTACTGCATACATAGATAACAATGATATTGAAATTGATGAACTTATAACTCATATAAAAGCTCCTGATTTTCCTACAGGTGGTACTATATATGGTTACGATGGTGTTAGAGAGGCTTTTAAGACTGGACGTGGAAGGGTAGTTATTAGAGGTAAAGCATCATTTGAAGAAGTGCAAGGCAGAGAGGCTATTGTGGTTACTGAAGTACCTTACCAAGTTAATAAGGCCGATATGATTAAAAAAACGGCCGATTTAGTTAATGAGAAGAAAATTGAGGGCATTTCAACTATTAGAGACGAGTCTGATAGAAATGGCATGCGCATAGTATATGTCTTAAAGCGCGATGCTATTCCTAATATTGTTTTAAACATGCTGTACAAGTATACTGCATTACAATCATCATTCAGTGTCAATAATATTGCCCTTGTAAAAGGAAGACCTCAATTATTAAATTTAAAGGACCTTATAGTTTATTTCGTAGAACACCGCCACGAAGTGGTTGTTAGACGTACTGAGTTTGAACTTAAAAAGGCTCAAGAGCGTGCTCATATTTTAGAAGGGCTCATAATAGCATCAGATAATATCGATGAAGTTATAGCTTTAATTAGAGCATCTGCAAACGCAGATGAGGCTAGAGCTCAGTTAATCAAAACGTTTGAGCTTACAGACATTCAAGCAAAAGCTATTGTAGAAATGCGTTTAAGACAATTAACCGGTCTTGAACAAGATAAATTAAGATCAGAGTACGATGAACTCATGGAAACTATCAAAGATCTTAAGGAGATACTTGGTAGTAAAGACAGAAGGATGTCTATAATCAAAGATGAACTTCATGAAGTACAATCTAAATATGGTGATGAAAGACGTTCTCTTATAGAATATTCTGGTGGTGACTTAAGTATTGAAGATATGATTCCAGATGAACAGGTGGTGATCACTATTTCTCATGCTGGATATATTAAAAGAACACCTTTAGCTGAATACAAAACTCAAAATAGGGGAGGTGTAGGTCAAAAAGCATCAACAACACGAAATGAAGACTTTTTGGAGCATTTATTTGTTGGAACTAATCATCAATACATGCTCTTTTTTACTCAGAAAGGAAAATGTTTCTGGATGCGAGTTTATGAAATTCCCGAAGGAGCTAAAACGTCTAAAGGAAGAGCTATTCAGAATCTTATAAATATTGAATCTGACGATAAAGTCAAAGCATTTATTTGTACTCAAGATTTGAAAGATGATGATTATATAAATAGTCATTTTGTGATTATGGCTACTAAACGAGGTCAAGTTAAAAAAACATCTTTAGAACAATATTCTAGACCTAGAACTAACGGTATTAATGCAATTACTATTAAGGATGAGGATGAATTATTAGAGGCTAAATTAACTACAGGAGAAAGCCAAGTTATGCTAGCGCTTCGATCTGGTAAAGCCATTCGATTTGAAGAAGCTAAGACAAGACCAATGGGAAGAAACGCTTCAGGAGTTCGAGGTATTACATTAGCG
>JBELHJ010000023.1:0-5715 GCA_042091495.1 Bacteroidota bacterium | reverse complement strand
GAAGATTTAAGAGTTATGGGTAGAGCTACCCAAGGTGTAAAACTTATAAATCTTAAAGGATCCGACTCTATTGCCGCTGTTGCCAAAGTTATGAAAGAAGAGGAATCAGAAGATCAAGATGTTTCTGACGAAACTACTGACGATTCAGTCTCTAGTTAATCTCTATTTAATTAATATTGAATGAATATGAATAAATTTTATTTAGGTGCGGCACTTTTAGTAGCGTCGCTATCTTTTTCACAAAAAAATGAAATCAAAGCTGCAGAAAAAGCCCTCAAAACAGGTAATTTTTCTGAAGCTAAGAGTACACTATCATCGGCCGAAAGTTTAGTGACTAGCTCAGATGCTAAAACCCAAGCCAAATTTTATTATTTAAAAGCTAAAGCTTTTTATGGAAATTCTGCAAAACCTGGTCCAGACTTAAAAGTTATTAGAGAAAGTATTAATAAAGTAAAGTCAGCAGAAGGTACTTCTAAAGGAAAGTATACGATTTTAGTTAGTACTATCGAATCTAAATTGTTAAATGATATCATCACTGTTGCAAATAGCACATACCAAGATAAGTCTTATTTAAAATCATCAGAGGCTTTCGAAACCGCATACAGACTATCACTAAGTGATACCTTGTATCTCTATTATGCAGCTTCAACTGCTGTAACAGTACCTGATTATGATTTAGCTCTAAGACACTATGAAGAGTTAAGAGAACTTGGTTATTTAGGTCAAGAAACTATTTATAAAGCAGTTAATAAAACTACTGGAGAAGTTGAAACTTTTGAGAGTGAACAAATGCGCGATTTTTCAATTAAATCAAAATCGCACAATTCACCTACAATGGAGAAAACAAAACCAAAGTCTGCAGAAATTATTAAAAATATATCATTAATTTATATAAGTAAAGGTGATAATCAACAAGCAGTTAAATATATTCAAGAAGCTAGGTTAGAGAATCCAGATGATTTAGAACTGCTGTTTTCTGAAGCTAACGTGCAGTTAAAATTAAACAACAAACAAGCTTTTAAGGACTTGATGATAGAAGCTACTAAGAAGGATCCTGGAAACCCTGAATTACAATACAATTTAGGTGTTATTACTTCCGAATCAGGTGATAATAAATTAGCTGAAACATACTACAGAAAAGCTATTGAGCTAGATCCAGAGTATGCTGATGCTTATTTAAATTTAGCTGCTGTAATTTTACAACAGGAAGAACCCTTAGTTGAAGAAATGAATAAATTGGGTACTTCTAGGGCTGATAATTTAAAATATGATAAACTCCTAGAGCAAAGACAGAGTTTGTATAAATCAGCAATTCCATTTTTATCCAAAAGACTAGAGTTAAAACCTAAAGATATTGATGCAGCAAGAACGCTAATGAACATTTATAGTGTAATTGGTGATACTGCTAAGTTCAAGGAACTCAAAGCCATTGTTGATGCACTAAATTAAAAAAAGCCCTATCGGGCTTTTTTTATACTATTTTTTTTATAACACGTAGCTTATGAGTGTGTGTGTGTTTATCTACATTATATATACCTGAATGGTCAATCCGGTCAATTCTAACGTGTCCGTGGGCATGAATAATATAGTTATCTTCCATAATAATACCAACGTGTATAATATTTCCTTCTTCATTATCAAAAAATGCTAAATCTCCTGGTTCACTTTCTTCTATAAAACTTAAAGGATCACCTTGTGAAGCTTGTTGTGATGCATCTCTTAATAACTTAAACCCATTAAGTTTGTAAACTAATTGAGTAAATCCAGAACAATCAATACCTAAAGGGTTTTTGCCACCCCACAAATAAGGACTGTTTAAAAAGTTAAATGCAGTAGGCACAATTAGTTTTTTATCAAATGATAGATGTTTTATTTCTCCTTCATAGCGGTGTTCAAGAATGTTACAACCAGAAATATTTGAGCCAATAGGTATCATTATTAGCTGATTATTTAAGTCTATAACTGAATCAATAATTTGATTTGATATATTTTGCGGCCATTCACATAAATTATTATAAGATTCTTTGGAAATTTCTTGGTATTGTTTGTTGTCAATCCAACCTTCATAGTCATCAAAAGCGATTCTGATTTTAACCCATTTTTTTCTGTAATCAATTATTTTAAAGACTTCTCCATACAAAAGTTGTGTTACCATTTCACTGGTATCACAGGGCTCATTTCTAACAGCAACTATGCTAAGAGGATTAATACCGAACTGCATGCTTATCTTTCAATGACCATTGCTGATGCACCACCTCCACCATTACATATACCAGCGACACCAATCTTAGCATCATTTTGGATTAAAACATTTAAAAGCGTAATAACAATGCGTGTTCCTGAACAGCCTAATGGGTGTCCTAATGAAACTGCACCACCATTAACATTGACATTACTAGAATCAATACCTAGCAATTTAATATTAGCTAGACCCACAACTGAAAACGCTTCATTAAGCTCAAAAAAATCAACATCATCAATAGTTATTTTTGCCTTTTCAAGAGCTTTAGGAACAGCTTTGGATGGGGCTGTAGTAAACCACTTAGGCTCGTGAGCAGCATCTGCATATGATTTAATGTATGCTAAAATAGCATATCCTAATTCCTTAGCTTTGTCTTCACTCATAAGAATTAAAGCTGCTGCACCATCATTGATTGTGGAAGCATTTGCTGCTGTTACTGAACCCTCTTTTGTGAAAGCTGGTCTTAAATTAGGGATTTTATCTATGTTTACATTATTATATTCTTCATCTTGAGTTACTAATTTAGGTTCACCTCGTCGTTGGGGTACACTTACAGGTATAACTTCATTGTCAAATTTTCCTGAATTCCACGCTTCTTTTGATCTCAAATAAGATGTTTTAGCAAATTCATCTTGATCTTCTCTACTAATGTTAAAGCTTGAAGCACATTCATCTGCAAAAACTCCCATTGCGCATTGGTCATATACATCTGTTAAACCATCTATTTGCAACCCATCAATCATATCAGTTTTACCAAATTTTACTCCGTTTCTTAAATGCATGTAATGAGGAATTTGACTCATATTTTCCATACCACCTGTAACTACAATATCATTATCACCTAATGCAATGGACTGAGCACCCAACATTATAGATTTCATTCCTGACGCACATACTTTATTTATTGTAGTACATGGTATGTGATTTGGGATACCTGCTTTGATAGCTGATTGTCTAGCTGGGGCTTGGCCTACACCAGATTGAACAACATGTCCCATAAAAACTTCGTTAACTAATTCAGGGGCTAGTTTAATTTTATCTAATGCCCCTTTAATTGCAGCAGTTCCTAGATCAGTTGCACCTACAGTAGATAAACTTCCTAAAAAACTTCCAATGGGTGTTCTCACTGCCGATACAATAGCTACTTTTTTTGTCATTTTTAAGATATTTATGTTCACAAATCTAATTAAATTTTAAATTAAATTTTAGATAAATAATCGCTATAATATCTTAATTTAAATATTTACTACATTTGACTAAACTGCACTTCACCTTATGAATGATTTACTAAATAAGTGGTATAAAAATCATGCACTTGCTTACAAAGTTTTATTGTTTGTTTTTACAACAACTCTAATTGTTTACGTTTTTCCTAAAAGTGGAAAATTTAAGTATGACTTCAACAATGGAAAACCATGGCAATCTGAAAATTTGTATGCTCCATTTGATTTTGCTGTTATTAAATCTGAAAGGGAAATTTTAGAAGATAAAAATGAAATAACCAATTCAAGTAAGTTATTTTTTAATCGAACACCAGGGATAAAAGAGGATGTTTTAGAAAAATACAACGCCCTTTTTTATGAACGTTTTAATGACACAGTACGTGTTTTATACCCTGAGCTTTATGATTTAGGCCATGATTTCATAATTACTGTTTATGATAATGGAATTGTTAGTGAAAATTACAGTTATCCACCTGAAAAAAAAGTAGTCATATTAGAAAATAAAAAGACCGTTAAAGCAATTACATTTAGTCAATTAGTTCAAGCTTCTACTTTGAAAAAATTATTTCAAAACTCTATCATGTTCTCCATCAATGAAGATTTTGAAATGATTTTTATATCAATATTTTATGATATCATTGAACCTAATATTTTTTTAGATCAAGATATTACCCAACGCGCTTTAGAAGAGAGTTTGAATTCTATATCTGTTTCTAGAGGTAAAATACAGAAAGAAACCTTGATTATATCAAAAGGTGAGATAGTAGATGATTCTAAATTTGAAATTTTAAAATCACTCGAATCAGAGTATCAGTCAAGTGAATGGGGAACAACAAGTTACAACCTAATTTTGTTTGCATATGCATTATTGGTAGCTTTAGCGTTACTGATGCTTTTACTATTTCTTAAAAAGTATCGTCTTGACGTTTACTTAAATAATACTAAAGTTACTTTTATATTCTTTAATGTAATTGTAATGATAATTTTAACAACCACAGTTGTTAAATATAATTCTCAATATGTTTATGTTGTTCCACTAAGTATTCTTCCATTAGTATTAAAAGCCTTTTTCGATGCTAGACTAGGACTCTTTACTCATGTTTTAACAGTCTTACTTTTGGGTTTTGTTGTTCCCAATAGCCATGAATATATTTTTTTACAAGTTATCGCTGGAATTGTAACTATTCTTACAGTTTCAGAATTATATAAACGTGCCAATTTATTTATTTCAGTTGGTCAAATTACAGGTATATATATTTTAGCTTATTTTTCATTCTTTGTGATCCATCAAGGTGGATTAGCCACATTTGAAGTGGATACCATTTTACTTTTTATATTATGTGGTCTAGCTACGCTTTTTGTTCAACCTCTAATTTATATTTATGAAAAAATATTTGGTTTAGTATCAGACGTTTCATTATTAGAATTATCAGATAGAAATTCCACATTATTAAAACGTCTCTCTAATGAGGCACCAGGAACGTTTCATCATTCTCTAAATGTTGCAAATTTAGCAGAAGCTGCATGTAACGAAATTGGAGCAAATGCGATGCTTGCAAGTGTTGGAGCCTTGTATCATGACATTGGAAAAATGACTAACCCTACTTTTTTCTCAGAAAATCAATCAACAGGTTATAATCCCCATGATGAACTTGACCCTGTTGATAGTGCTAAAATTATAACGGATCATGTCATTAACGGTATTGAAATTGCAAAAAAATATAATTTACCAGACCGTGTTATTGATTTCATTCGTTCGCATCACGGTACTAGCTTAGTTTATTATTTTTACAGTAAAGCTCAAGAGGATCAAGCCGATCTAGACATTAATTTGTTTAAATATCGTGGTCCTAAACCCTACAGTAGAGAGACTGCAATTGTTATGATGTGTGATAGTGTGGAAGCAGCTTCTAAAAGCATGAAAGAGCCGTCAACTGTTAAAATAGACAGCTTTGTAGAGGGTATTATAGGTAAACAAGTAGAGAGTAGACAATTTTTAAATGCTGATATTACATTCCAGGAAATAGAGAGTATAAAAAAAGTTTTAAAAAATAAATTGGCTAACATGTTCCACCTCAGGATTGAATATCCAGAGTAGTTGTTTTACCCAAAAAATATTTTGAAAAAAGTTGTATGTAATAATATGATGGCTTACATTTGCAACCGCAATAAAACAGACGTTCATTGCATGTTATTGGAGAGGTGCCAGAGTGGTAATGGAGCAGATTGCTAATCTGTCAACGCGTAAGT
>JBELHJ010000022.1:18944-38937 GCA_042091495.1 Bacteroidota bacterium | reverse complement strand
TATCAAAATCTATGACAAAACGCGACTGGCTCCAACCTGAAAAACAAAAGGTTAAGAAGTATATAAAAATTAGATGTTTCATGAATTAGTTAGAGTTAATAAAGTAAATGTTTTTTATCACTGGATTTCCAAACGGCTTGAGACTGGTAATCGACAAAAAAGATTTTTAAATCGGCTTGAGAGGCATAATCTGTGAAAAAAATAGTTTTTTCGGCTTGACTGGCATATTCTGTGAAAAACCATAAACCCTTGTTACCATCAGCTTGGCTTTTGTAGTCCACTTTATATACTAATAAGTCGGCCTGACTTTGATACTCTACAACATAAACCTTAACATCGGCTTGACTGCTGTATTCCACATTGTAAACCACTTGGCTATAGCCTGAAATACTAAACCCTAAAACCATAAAAAATACTACAAATAACCTCATCATATACATTTAAGATAATGTTTTAATTTAAGATTCAAAAAAAGAAAACTTAGCAATTGTAATACCTACAATAAATATTCTGTAGAAACAAAATTAGAATGGTTGGTATCTTTAAGTTCTTCTATTATAGCATTGTTATAATTATTGTCTTTAGAGGCAACAAATGTTCGAATTGAAAAAGATCGAAGCGCATCAAAAACACTAAGGGTACCCACTGCTGAATTTTTTCGACCAGTAAACGGATAAATATCTGGGCCACGCTGACAAGCACTATTTAAGTTTACGCGGCATACCAAGTTGGCTAAAATATCTATTAATCTACCAAGCTTTTCAGAGTTTCTTCCAAAAATACTTACTTGTTGACCATACTCAGAATTAGCTATAGCATCTAACGGCTGATCTATTGTAGAAAATGGAACTACTGGAATTACCGGGCCAAATTGTTCTTCATGATAAACATTCATACTATCATTAACAGGATATAAAATGGCAGGATAACAATAGTTATGACTCATTTCACCTCCTTTGCTATTCATGATTTTGGCGCCTTTACTTGTAGCATCATCTACTAAGCCTTTGATATAATTTGCTTTATCAACTTCTGGTAGAGGCGTTAAAAAAGCACCTTCTTCCCAAGGTAATCCGTAAGGTAAAGCGTCAACCGCTTTAGCAAAACGTGCATTAAACTCGTCAACGATGCTTTCATGAACAAAAAGCATTTTTAATGCAGTACAACGTTGTCCATTAAATGATAAGGTACCGGATATACATTCTTTAACTGTAAGATCTAAGTCTGCATCTGGAAGAATAACACCTGGATTATTAGCTTCTAATCCAAGTACTAAACGCAGTCTGTTTTTTTTAGGATGTTGGTCTTGTAAAGCAACCGCAGAACTACTGTGACCTATAAGCGCTAAAACATCAACCTTTCCTGTTTGCATGATTGGAGAGGCAATATTTCTTCCTCTACCAAAAACTATGTTTACTACACCTGGAGGAAAACTCTCTTTGAAAGCTTCTAACAGAGGAGTAATAAGAAGCACCCCTAACTTAGCTGGTTTAAAAATAGCTGTATTACCCATAATCAAAGCTGGTATTAGTAAGCAAAAGGTTTCATTCAAAGGGTAATTATAAGGTCCTAAACATAGGACTACTCCCAAAGGGCTTCTTCTAATGTGTGCATAAATTCCAGATTCCTTTTGAAACTTAGCACTCTTCCTATCCAAGGCTTTGTAGGCATCAATGGTATTTGATATATAGTCTACGGTTCTGTCAAACTCTTTGTAAGAGTCTGGTTGATTTTTTCCAATCTCCCACATTAGTAATCTAACCACCTCTTCACGCTTAGGTTTCATTTTTTCAACAAATTCCTCTAAACACGCTATACGGTCTTTCACCTTCATTGTTGGCCATATTCCTTGGCCTCTATTAAATGCATTATAAGCTGCATCTAGGGCTTTTAAAGCATGATCTGCATCCATGTCTGGAACAGTACCTAACAAGGTAGGACCATAATCACCATTGTTGTTTTTAGTGTAAATGTTGGAAAAAACCTCGGCCGTCTTACCTGACCAGGGCTCTATAGCACCATCACATAAATAAGATGCGTGGTGAATAGGCGTGACTTGCATATTCTCAGGAATATTGTGCATGTTGATAGTTGTTAATTAGTTATTTTTAATCAAGTGGCAAACATAATTATTTTTATTAAAATTCTGAATATAAATATTGATTATCAAATATTTAATGAATTATTAACAAGCGTTTTACCACTACAAAAACAATAAAAATTGATAAATAAAAACATTCATCGGATGTTTTTGCTTCTTAAACTTAATCAAAAAAAAACTAATCTAAAAGTAGAAAGGTTTAGCTTAAGTTTGTTTAAAATTTTGAAATTCCTTGAGTCATCCACTTAAAATAAGTATCAACATCTGGGGTGTAGCCCACAGGTTCAATAAGAGTTTGTTCATCATGATCCATAATGACATAGTAAGGCTGTGTATTTGTTTTGTAGCGTAACGTTTGAAGTTCACTCCACTTTTGACCTATGTACTTTAATTGTTTACCTGGCTTTAATGCTGATGGTATGGGTTGATCCAATGCGCGCTTATCATCGACATACAATGAAATAAGGACTACTTTATTTTTGAGAATATCTAAAACCTGAGGTTCTACCCAAACATTTTGTTCCATTTTACGACAATTAACACAAGCCCAGCCAGTAAAATCAATTAATACAGGTTTACCAACAGACTTTGCATAAGACAACCCTTTATCATAATCATTAAAGGCTAAAATTTGATGTGGTGCTAAAAGATGTCCACCATCAGGAAGATCCTCATGTAAAACAGATGCCCCTGAAGACTGAGAATTCCCAACACCATATGGTGATTCACTATAAGATTGTGGCGGAGGAAAGGCACTGATGAGGTCTAAAGGCGCTCCCCATAAGCCTGGAATCATATAAATAGTAAAAGCTAATGCTACTAATCCCAAACACAAGCGTCCTACAGAAATTGGACCAGATCGACCATCATGAGGTAACTGAATTTTCCCTAGGAGGTATAATGCCATTACACCAAATATGGCTATCCAAATAGCAATAAATAGTTCACGTTCTAACCAATGTAATTGAAGTACCAAATCTGCATTAGATAAAAATTTAAAGGCCAGGGCCAATTCAAGGAAACCAAGAACAACTTTAACCGTATTAAGCCATCCGCCAGATTTAGGCAATGAATTTAACCATCCTGGAAATGCTGCAAATAAAGCAAATGGAAGTGCAATAGCTAGAGAAAAACCAAGCATGCCAACAATAGGAGCAATTCCTCCCTTTGAAGCAGACTCAACAAGTAAAGTGCCAACAATAGGACCTGTACATGAAAAGGAAACTATAGCTAAAGCAAGAGCCATGAAAAAAATACCAATGAGTCCCCCACGGTCTGCTTGACGATCAACTTTATTAGCCCATGAGTTTGGTAAAACGATCTCAAAAGCCCCTAAAAATGAAAATGCGAAAACTAATAAGAGCACAAAGAAAACCACATTAAACCAAACGTTAGTTGCTAATGCGTTAAGAACATCTGCTCCAAATATGGCGGTTACCATGGAACCTAAAAGCACATAGATAATAACAATAGAAATACCATAAATTATAGCGTTCCTAATACCTAATGCTTTTGATTTACTTTGCTTTGTAAAAAAACTAACGGTCATTGGAATCATTGGAAACACACATGGTGTTAGAAGCGCTGCAAATCCTGAAAGAAAAGCAACAATAAAAATTGACCACAACCCTTTTTTATCATTTTGCTTTTTAACCGAAACGTTTGTGCTTAAATTTTCATCTAAAGCGTCTACCTTTGCATCAATAAGAATAGCTTCGTTTAGATTGAATTCTAAGTCTATATAGGAAGGCGGTAAACATCGTGTATCGTCACATACCATAAATTCTACCTCTCCAAGAACTGAACTAAGCCTATTGTTTGATACTTTTATAGCCTGTCTAAACTCGGCATACTCCTCAAAATATTTAATCTTCATTAGGAAAACAGGATCATCTACTATATGGCCCTCAAGTTCTTTAGTTAGTCCTAATAGCACTACCTCTTCATCTAAATTATATGAAAAGGTTGTTGGAATTGGGCCATCCTCTGGTACATCTTGTGCATAGAGATGCCAACCTTTCTCAATATTGGTTTTAGAAACTAATATGTATGTGTCATCTGAAATTTTCTCAACTGAAGTAGACCATTCAACTGGTTCAAGGATTTGAGAAAACCCCCATTGAAAAATTAACAACAGTAGGGCTAATAGGGACGCTGTTCTCTTCATGATTGTTATTTAACAATCACAAATGTAAGTTTTGTTAACAATATATATAAATATGAAGTAATAAAATGTTGTTAACAAAAAACGACCGGAAAATACCGGTCGTTTTTTAATAATTTAAGATTTTACTTTTATGTCGTAGCCCTGGTGTTTCCATTTGGAAATACCTCCTTCCAGATCATATATTTTGACAAATCCTGCTGCTTGTAGTTTTTTTGAACATTTAGCACTTCGATTTCCAGATTTGCAATAGACCATAACGGGCATACTTTTATCTAATAGTTTGATATCATTATCAAAAGAAGGTGATAATACATCTATATTTTGAGAGTTTGGAATGTGTCCTTTAGAAAATTCAGCAGCCGATCTAACATCAACAAGTTGTACCTCTTCAATTGCTAAAAGCGTATTGGCTTCATCTGATGAGATAAGTTGAACTGAGATGGAATCGGTCTTTTTCACACAGCTACTGAATGAAATGATTATACCAATTAAAAATAAATGTACTACGTTTTTGTGCATGCTAAATTTTATTTAGATACAACCTCTCCCTCCCATTCAGTAAATCCACCTAAAAGGTTGTATGTTTTTTCAAATCCTAATTGTTGCATAACGGCACAAGCTTGATTACTTCTATTTCCTGAACGGCAATAAATGTAATATGATTTTGAAACATCTAGCTCTGACACCTCATCAATAAATCCTTGTCCTTTAAAAATATCAATATGAATAGCTCCAGGTATTGCACCTTCATCTACTTCATCTTGGGTTCTAACATCTAAAAGAACTGCATTGTGATCTGCTTCATATTGTGAACGCCATGCGTCTTGTGATAAATCTGCCATAAAAAAAATTTTTCGGCTAAAATAACACTTCTAACATTTAAGACGAATTAAAAAAAGAAATGTTACAGAAATCTTAAAAAAATTTAAACTTTAATGGTACATCCAATGGCACGTGTTTCAGATACAGATACTTCTTTACCATTTAACAACGCTTCTACAGCATCAGCTACATAAGTTTTTTTTACTTTTTTTACGTCTTGAAAATTATCATCTATAGCACCAATATACTTGACTTGATGCCCCTTTGGAGTAGTTTTTAAGATATAAACGTGAGGTGTTTTTGTGGCACCAAATTTAGGATACACAGTTTGATCTGCATCAATAAGATACGGAAAAGTAAATCCTTTTTCTTTAGCTCTTTGTTTCATGTGACTTAAATCATCTGCAGGTTTTACCTTAATGTTATTGGGCATGATAGCTAAAACAGGATAGCCTTTAGGAGCAAATGCTTTGTCTAATGCTACAATTCGATCTTCATAAGCTACCGCGTAAGGACAAGTATTACAAGTAAAAACAACTATAACACCTTTTGAGTTATTGTAATCTGATAATGAAACCATATTACCATCAATATTTTGAAGTTTAAAATCATCTACCATATCACCAATCTGATAGCCTGTGGCAGTAGGTAACGAATTAAATGCACTGAAAGCAGTTAAAATAAAAAGAGAAAGAATTGTTTTCATAAAAATTTAATTTAAAAATGTTTTTAACTCATGAAGTAAACGCTCCTTAGTAAAGGTTTGTTCGTAAAATTTATATGTTGAATTACTTATAATTAAAGTAGCAGGTATAGAACCTGTCCAGTTTTCATCTACTTTAGGAATCCAATTATTAGAATCAGGATCGTTTAATGCAATTACCCTAGACACAATACCATGCTTATTAATAAAAGGGTTGAGTTTTGATTCATAATGTTGAGGAAAATCCAAACTCACCAGAATAACTTCAACATCATCCCTATTGTAAGCTTTTGAAATTTCTTCAAAATAAGGTAACTCTTTTACGCATGGAGCACACCAAGTAGCCCAAAAATTGATAACCAAAGTTTGTCCTTTGTCAGGAATAAATTCAGCTTTTAATGCTTCAAAGTTTCGTACATCAAGCTTGTTCATCTCTTGAGAGTAAGAAAAAGAAAACAATAGTAGGTATAACGGAAATAATTTAAGTTTCAAAACATATAATATGTATCAATAAAGTTATAGGTAGTTGTTTTTGATTAAAATTAATTAACATAAAATTAGCTTTTATTAAATGAAGGATTCTAAATTTATTTATACATTTGTATATACAACAATTGTATATGAAAGAATTAAGAACGCTTTTAAAAACTAATCAAGACATTCCTATACAAAGGGCTATCATTCTTGAAACTTTTTTTACATCATCTCACTTTAGAGAGCAAATTAATTTAGAATTAAAAGCTTTTGATTTATCTATTGAACAATTTAATGTATTACGTATACTAAGAGGTCAAAATGGGAAACCTCTTAATCTTCAAGATATCCAGGAACGCATGGTAACTAAAATGAGTAATACTTCCAGATTAATAGATAAGCTCATATTAAAAGGGTTAGTCGTTCGTTCGCAGTGTAAAAACAACCGTAGAAAAATTGACATAGCTATAAAACCAAAAGGCATCGACTTAACGGCTAAGGCAAGTAAGGTTGTTTCAGAGACAGAACATTCAATCACTAAAGGTCTCAACAATAAAGAATTAGAAACCTTGGCTTTATTATTAAATAAAGTTCGAAATCAATAATTAATAAAATTCAGAACACATGAAAAACATTTCAAAATTACTTGGAACAGTAGCAGGGCTACTCACATTATTTTTATTAACCTCTGCCCTATCACCAATAAAAACAAAATCAATTGATTTGAAAGCAAGTAAAATAGCTTGGAAAGGATATAAAGTAACTGGAGAGCATTATGGATCTATAAAATTTAAATCAGGTGCTTTAGAATTTTCGGGAAACACATTGAATGGTGGTTATTTTGTTATAGATATGAATACAATTAACACTGAAGATTTAAGTGGCGAATACAAAAACAAATTAGATGGGCATTTAAAGTCTGATGATTTTTTTGGTGTAAAACAGCATCCGGAAGCCACTCTTAAATTCACCAAAGTAACTCCAAAAGGTAATGATTATGTTATTGAAGGTGATCTTAATATTAAAGGAAAGTCTAATCCGGTCACTTTTAACATGACAGTCCATAAATCACATGCAAAAGCAGAATTTGCTATAGACAGAACGCTTTATAATATTAGGTACGGATCTGCTAGCTTTTTTGATAATTTAAAAGACAGAGCTATAAGTAATGATTTTGATATTGAAGTAGATTTGGTTTTTTAAGCATAAAAATTTGTTTTTAAAAAATAGGTTTATATATTTGATATTCATCTAAAATGAAAAATTTAAGAACAAATATCTGGTGGTGGATTTTACGACTTCAATAATCGTGAAACCAAACCGTATTTGTATAATATAAATCTAAGGCTTGTCATTCACGACAAGCCTTTTTTTATTGATTTTATGAAAAAAATAAACTTAGAGACCCATTTTAAAAAGATTCTGGCAGATACACTAACTCCTGTGAGCATCTATTTAAAAATTAGAGATCATTTTCCTAATAGTATTTTATTAGAGAGTAGTGATTATCACGCTAATGACAATAGTTTTTCCTACATATGTTGTAACCCTATTGCTAGCTTTGAGCTTAAAGACCATTGTATTAATATAGAATTGCCTAATCAAAGTAAAAGTAAAATTAAAATCACATCAGACATTGATGTTGTTGAGCAGCTTCATGGATTTACAAAATGTTTTAATGCTAACACACCTTCAGAATTTAAGTTTATTAATAATGGTATTTTTGGTTATACAGCCTATGATGCAGTGAGATACTTCGAAGACATTACTATTTCAAAAAAACCTAACTCGGCTGAAATACCAGATATTTATTATGCGGTTTATAAAAACATAATAGCTATCAATCATTTTAAAAATGAAGCTTTTGTTTTTACTCATACTCATGATGGCAGCAATAATATAGATCAGATTTTAAAACTGATTAATTCAAAAAACTTCGCTGCTTTTGAATTTAATACTGATGGAGACACCTGTTCTAACCTCACCGATAATGAATTCAAAGAACATGTAGCCATTGCTAAAAAGCATTGTGCTAGAGGTGATGTTTTTCAATTGGTATTGTCACGAAGATTTAACCAAAAATTCACGGGTGATGATTTCAATGTGTATCGTGCTTTAAGAAGTATTAACCCTTCGCCTTATCTGTTTTATTTTGATTATGGTGATTTTAAAATTTTTGGTAGTTCACCAGAAGCACAACTCGTTGTAAAAAATAACAAAACCGAAATACACCCCATAGCGGGAACCTTTAGAAGAACAGGAAATGATCAAAAAGATGCTGAACTTGCCAAAGCACTTGCTAAAGACGAAAAAGAAAACAGTGAACATGTCATGCTTGTTGATTTAGCAAGAAATGATCTAAGTAGACACAGTCATGATGTGATTGTTGAAAATTATAGAGAAATTCAATTTTTTTCTCACGTCATACACTTAGTAAGTAAAGTAAGTGGCCAAAAACATGAAAACACTCCAACAATGCAAGTAGTTTCAGACACCTTTCCTGCTGGAACTTTAAGTGGGGCTCCAAAGCACAAAGCCATGCAGCTCATTGAACGTTATGAAAAAACCGGAAGAGGATTTTATGGAGGTGCGATTGGCTTCATGGATTTTAATGGCAATTTTAATCACGCCATAATGATTAGAACTTTTTTAAGTAAAAATCACGAACTGCAATGGCAAGCTGGAGCAGGAATGGTAACTAAATCAAATCCAGATCACGAATTACAAGAAGTATATAACAAATTAGGGGCATTAACAAACGCCATCACACTAGCCAAAACTATTGAATAACATGAATGTACTAGTTATAGATAATTACGACAGTTTTACTTACAATCTGGTTCATTACTTAGAGGATTTAAATTGCAAAGTAACCGTTAAACGAAATGATCAATTGGAGCTATCATACCCTGAGGCTTTCGATAAAATTGTGCTTTCTCCAGGTCCAGGTATACCCGATGAAGCTGGTCTTCTAAAATCAATTATTGATAAATATGCAGCATCTAAAAGTATTTTAGGCGTTTGCCTTGGCATGCAGGCTATAGCAGAAGTATTTGGTGGAACTTTAAGAAATTTAGACACCGTTTATCATGGTGTAGCTACCAAGGTCAAGATTAGCAAATCTGACCCTTTATTCAAAAATTTAGGTGATGAGTTTGAAGTAGGGCGCTATCATTCATGGGTCGTAAACGCACCTCTACCAGAATGCCTAATAAAAACTTCTGAAGACGATAATGGTGAAGTGATGTCGTTAAGACACAAAGATTACAATGTTGTTGGTGTTCAATACCATCCTGAATCTGTGCTCACTCCAAACGGAAAATTAATTTTAGAAAACTGGTTACACTCATCATGAAAGCAATATTAAATAGACTAATACAACAAGATACACTTAACAAAGAGGAAGCAAAATCTATACTTGTTAATATTTCCAAGGGAGAATATAACTCGTCTCAAATTGCTTCTTTTTTAACCATATTCATGATGCGAACCATTACCATAGATGAATTGTCTGGTTTCAAAGATGCGTTGCTTGAGTTATGTATTCCGGTTCCAATTAAAGAATACGGAGCCATTGATTTATGTGGTACTGGTGGAGATAGCAAAGACACTTTTAATATCTCAACATTAGCCTCATTTATCACTGCGGGTGCTGGAGTTCATGTTGCAAAGCATGGAAATTATGGAGTGTCTTCCTCTTGTGGTTCTTCAAATGTTATGGAATTTCTAGGAATAAAATTTACAAACGATATTAATTTCCATAAAAAAGCACTTGATCAAGCAAATATCTGTGTATTGCATGCCCCTTTGTTTCACCCAGCGATGAAACATGTAGCACCCATTAGAAGAGAGTTGGGGGTGAAAACATTCTTTAATATGCTTGGACCAATGGTAAACCCTTCTTTTCCTAAGTATCAAATGGTAGGTGTTTTTAACTTAGAACTTTTAAGGCTATACAGTTATTTATATCAAAAAACCGATAAAAAATACACTATTGTTCATGCTTTAGACGGCTATGATGAAATATCGTTAACCGGTCCAGCTAAAATCATAAACAATTCAAGTGAATTGATGTTCAAACCAGAAGATTTAAAGCTAAAAACTCTAAAACAATCTGAAATTTATGGTGGGGACTCTGTTAAAAGTGCTGCCAAAATTTTTACAAACATTCTCAATGGTGATGGAACTCCAGCTCAAAACAGTGTCGCTTGTACCAATGCTGCCTTAGCCATAGCAACAGTTAGAGACATAGATATTGCAAATGCCTATGACTTAGCTAAAGAAAGTTTAGAATCAGGACAGGCGAAACATGTCTTTAAAACATTAGTTAATTTAAGCGCAGAAGCATGAGCATTTTAAAAACAATCATAGAACATAAGCAGAAAGAATTAGCTTTTAGAAAAAAAATACTGCCGCAAAATTTTCTAGAGAAGAGTCCGCTATTTGAAAGAGCAACTATTTCTTTAAAAAAATCTGTAGATAACAATGAATTTGGCATTATAGCAGAACATAAAAGACGTTCGCCTTCGAAACCAAATATCAATCAAAAGCTGAGTGTTTTTGATGTTGCAAAAGGTTATGAAAAGGCAGGTGTCTCTGGAATATCTGTTCTTACAGATGGCAAATATTTTGGAGGAAGTTTAGACGATTTAATTCAAGTAAGAGGCGCTGTAAATATTCCTGTGTTGAGAAAAGAATTTATAATTGACCCTTATCAAATCTATGAAGCCAAAGCTTATGGAGCTGACGCCATTTTACTCATAGCAGCTGTTTTAAATCAAAAAGAAATTGAAACCTTATCAAAAACAGCTAAGATGTTACATTTAGATGTTTTATTGGAAGTTCATGACGCTAACGAAATACAAAAAGCTTTAAATCCCAACGTTGATCTCATTGGAGTTAATAACAGAAATTTAAAAACATTTGAAGTTAGTATAGAAAACAGTATAGAATTAGCTCAATTAATCCCTGACACATTTACCAAAGTATCAGAAAGCGGTTTGGATTCGACTGAGTCTTTAAAGACTCTCAAGAAACATGGATATAAAGGATTTTTAATGGGAGAATTTTTTATGAAAACGTCTGATCCTGGATTATCAGCTCAAACTTTTATAAATACACTATTATGAAACTAAAAGTTTGTGGCATGAAATATGAGTCAAACATAATGGAGCTCTCCAAGCTTAACCCTAGCTTTATGGGTTTCATTTTCCATAAAGCATCAAAGCGATTTATAGAAGAAAGCATTCCAGATCTTCCTCATTCCATAACTAAAATTGGTGTTTTTGTAGATGCTGACATTTCATACATTCTTGATACCATTCTGGTAAATAAACTTAATGGTGTGCAACTTCATGGTAATGAAACAGTGGATTTTATTAATAAATTAAAAGCTAAATGCCAGAATCAAAAACTATCCCTCAAATACATCAAAGTTTTTGCCGTAGACGATAGTTTTAACTTTAATCAAACCAAACCATTTACCTCAGTATGTGATTATTTTTTATTTGATACTAAAGGCCCCTTACCAGGTGGAAATGGCTTTGCGTTTGATTGGAAAAAACTAAATGAATATACATGTGATGTCCCTTATTTACTGAGTGGTGGCATTGGCATTCATAATAAAAATGATATTAAATCATTTATAAACTCTAAGGCTGCAAGACATTGCTATGCCATAGATGTGAATAGTAAATTTGAGATCGCCCCAGGTAATAAAAATATAACTAGTGTAAAAAACTTTAAACAATTTTGCGATGAATTATAATATTAATGAGAACGGTTATTACGGAGAATTTGGTGGAGCATACATTCCTGAAATGTTATATCCAAATGTTGAAGAATTAAGATCAAACTATCTAGAAATAATGGCTGATCCTAAATTTCAAAAGGAATTCCATAGCCTATTAAAAGATTATGTAGGGCGACCATCACCTCTATATTTTGCTAAACGTTTAAGTGAAAAGTACAATACAAAAATTTATTTAAAACGTGAAGATTTGAATCATACTGGAGCCCACAAAGTAAATAATACCATTGGGCAAATTTTAATGGCACAAAGACTTGGCAAAAAACGAATTATTGCAGAAACTGGAGCTGGCCAACATGGAGTAGCTACTGCAACAGTTTGTGCTTTAATGGGTATGGATTGTGTGGTTTACATGGGTGAGATTGATATTGCCAGGCAGGCACCTAATGTTGCACGCATGAAAATGCTAGGCGCTAAAGTTGTAGCAGCAACATCGGGAAGTAAAACTTTAAAAGATGCCACAAACGAAGCCATGCGTTATTGGATAAACAACCCTGAAGACACTCACTATATTATAGGAAGTGTAGTTGGTCCTCACCCCTACCCAGATATGGTAGCCCGTTTTCAAGCCGTGGTATCTGAAGAAATTCAAAACCAATTAAAAGAAAAAGAAGGAACTACTGATCCTGATTATGTAGTAGCATGTGTAGGCGGAGGAAGTAATGCTGCAGGAGCTTATTACCACTACCTCAATAACACCAATGTAAATTTAATTGCAGTTGAAGCAGCTGGTAAGGGTGTTTCCTCAGGAAAAAGTGCAGCAACATCAGTGCTAGGTGATGAAGGTATTATTCATGGAAGTAAAACGCTACTCATGCAAACCAATGATGGTCAAATAATTGAACCTTATTCTATCTCTGCTGGTTTAGATTATCCTGGAGTGGGTCCAATGCATGCGCATTTGTATAAATCAAAAAGGGCTGAATTCATATCAATCACAGATGACGAAGCGATGACATCTGGATTAGAACTGAGTCAGCTTGAAGGAATCATTCCTGCTATTGAAACGTCACATGCCTTAGCAATTTTTGAACACAGAAAATTCAAGCCTGATGATATCATCGTTATTAATTTATCAGGCAGGGGAGACAAAGACTTGAACACTTATATCAACTATTTTAAGCTATAATAAATGAACCGAATTGATAGCGCTTTAGCAAAAAACAAGAAACTAATTTCCATATATTTTACTGCTGGTTTCCCAAATCTTGATGACACCGTTCCAATCATTAAAGCTCTTGAAAAATCTGGAGTAGATATGATTGAGATAGGCATGCCTTTTAGTGATCCTTTAGCAGATGGCCCAACTATTCAGGACAGTTCAACACAAGCTTTAAAAAATGGTATGCATACCCAAAAGTTGTTTGATCAAATAAAATCTATTAGAAATGAAGTTACAATACCGCTAATTATTATGGGGTATTTTAATCCAATATTTCAATATGGGGTAGAAGCCTTTTGTAAATCTTGTAAAGACGTTGGCATAGATGGTTTAATTATTCCTGACTTACCAGTTGATGTTTATCATAAAAATTATAAATCAATTTTTGATTCCCATGAATTAAAAAACATTTTCCTAATTACTCCTCAAACTCCAGAGAGCAGAGTAAGATATATTGATGAAGTCTCTAATGGTTTTATTTATATGGTTAGTAGTGCAAGTACAACTGGAGCTAAATCAGAATTTGGAGATATTCAAGAAAATTATTTCAAAAGAATTAATAATTTAAAATTGAACAATCCCCAAATTGTAGGATTTGGAATTAGTAATTATGATACTTTCAATGCGGCTACAACCTATGCCAAAGGTGCTATTATTGGAAGTGCTTTTATCAAATACTTAAAAATTAATGGCATTCAAAATATTAATAAATTCGTTGAAACCATTACATCTAAGTAAACCCTTAATGTTTAAATTACTACTTCCAATTGTATTTTTTACTCTAATTTTCTCATGTAAAGCTCCGTATAATTTGAGTAACGATGCCCCAAAAAAAAGGGAAAATCTTGTTGGTGGCTGGTCAGTTACTGAAATGAATGAAACCATTCAGCCTGCATTTCAATTTGCACTTAACCAGTTAAATATAAATCCTGAAGATATCAGTAAAATCATTGCTGTACGCCAACAAGTTGTTAGTGGTATGAATTATCATATTATTTTTGAACTCAAATCAAAACAGCAATGGTCTGTTTTTGTTTACAAGAATATCGAGGGAACAATGACCTTGACAAAATCTGAAAAATTATAACGTTAGTTTTTTTGGCATAACATTTGATTCTGTTTTCAAAAAACTAATATTATGACTTTAAAAGCTCTAAAATCTCAACTTTCACAATTCCTTATACTTGTTTTTCTGCTTACTGCCTCTGGCTATGCAAAAACTATTAAAGGAATTGTATATTCAAAAACAGATCAACTCCCAATTCCTGGTGTGTTAGTAAAAGTTTTAAATACTAACATTATTACACATACAGATTTTGATGGGAGATTCACTATTGAAACCAATGATAAAACAGCTATTCTTCAATTTAGTTTCTTGGGATATAAAGCGCAACAAATAACAGTTAGTGACAAAAAAAATTTAAAAGTTTATTTAGAAGAAAACATAAGTACATTAAATAAAATTGTTTCAGGTAATGGCGGTATGCGACCAAATCAAATTATTAGTAATAGAGGTTTATCACATATTTATGACATGCCTCCTTTAAATTCTAATACAGAAAGCTATGCGAACATTGAAGAAAACGGTTTTAAATCTGTAACATTAAATCCATTATCTACATTTTCAGTAGATGTAGATGGAGCTTCATACAGTAATATTAGAAGGTATATAAATGGAGGCGCTTTGCCCCCAATTGATGCTGTTCGCGTTGAAGAAATGATTAATTATTTCGATTATAATTACAAAATTCCTAAGAAAAAGCCTTTTTCTATTAATACAGAATTATCATATGCACCATGGAACGAGAATCACCTTTTATTACATGTTGGATTAAAAGGTAAAACTATAGATATGAAAGATGTCCCTCATTCTAACATTGTTTTTTTACTTGATGTTTCAGGTTCGATGAACAATCCTAATAAATTACCTCTCGTAAAATCATCTTTAAAACTTTTACTAGAAAAACTTCGTCCTGAAGACCGCGTTGCCATTGTAGTATATGCAGGTAATTCTGGATTGGTACTCCCCTCAACAAGTTGCTCTGAAAAAGAAGAAATTCTAAAGGCATTAGATAATTTGAGAGCTGGTGGATCTACAGCAGGAGGTGCTGGTCTTAAATTAGCTTATAAAGTAGCTGAGGAAAACTTTATAACCAATGGTAATAACAGAATAGTACTAGCTACAGATGGTGATTTTAATGTTGGTCAAAGTAGTAATGGAGACATTTTACGACTTGTTGAAAATCATAGAGATAAAGGTATTGGAATTTCTGTTCTAGGATTTGGAATGGGAAATTATAAAGATGATAAAATGGAAATTATTGCCAATAAAGGCAATGGAAACTATGCTTATATTGATAATTTACTTGAAGCTAAAAAAGTATTAGTTAATGAATTTGGAGGTACTTTTTTTACCATAGCAAAAGATGTTAAATTTCAATTGGAATTTAACCCCGCTGAAGTAGAAAAATATAGACTTATTGGCTATGAAAACAGACTATTAAATGAAGAAGATTTTGAAGATGATACTAAAGATGCAGGAGAAATTGGAGCAGGTCATACGGTAACTGCACTTTATGAAATTATTCCCAAGGCACCTAAAAAAGAATTAGATCAAAATTTGAAGTATCAGGATGTAAAGCTCAATGAATATGCTAAAAAAAGTAAAGATCTTGTTACTTTAAAATTAAGATATAAGCAACCTGGAACCTCAAAAAGCAAACTACTTGAGCAAGAAGTAAAAGCGAGACCTTCAGTTATAAATTCTACATCTAACAACTTTAGATTTTCTGCTGCTGTAGCTGGTTTTGGAATGCTGCTTAGAGATTCTGAGTATAAAGGAAATATCACTTGGGATAAGATCACTTTATTAGCAAAACACGCTAGAGGGGAAGACGAATTAGGATATCGTGGAGAGTTTATAAGGCTTGTAAACAGCACAAAATTACTAGATCAAAGTAGATTGCAAAAAGATTAATAATTAGTAAAACTAATGTTGATTTTATTTACTATTTATTGTTGTATTTTTATCATATTGACACTTAATTTAGACATATAATAGTTACGATCATGTATAGATCTGTTAAAAAAATAATTGCCGCACAAAAAGTGAATATGGGAGGACACATTTTAGATCAACCACTTCCTGTAAACGGCGTTGATCAAATTGACCCTTTTTTACTGATTCATCATTGGAAACGCCTAATGAAAGGAGGTGACCAACAAAAGCATGTTGGCGTAGGACCACATCCTCACAGAGGATTTTCACCAGTAACGTTTGTTTTTGAAGGCGCTGTTGAACATAGAGATTCGCTAGGAAATAGAGCAACTGTCACCAAAGGAGGAACACAATGGATGCATGCGGGCAAAGGGATTACTCACAGTGAAAGACCTAGTAAAACTATAGCTGAAGAGGGAGGTTTACAAGAATTTATTCAGTTTTGGGTAAATACACCTGCTACTCATAAAATGGAAACACCCTATTATCTTCCCATTTCATGTAAAGACACACCAAAAGTTCATAAAGGCGCCGTTGAGATTGGTGTTGTAGCTGGTTCTTTTGAAAATAAAAATGGCCCTGCTAAAACGTATAGTAATCAGACACTTCTTCGTGGTGAAACTCATGCTAACGACAACATCACCATTACTATTCCAAAAGATTTTAATATGCTTATTTATATTTTAAATGGAAGTATTAAAACAAATGGAACTGAAGCTAAAACTAAAGATTTAATTTGGTATAATAACGATTCTGATATAGTGAATTTAGAACTAAGTGAAGGGACTCGTTTTATAGTTTTGTCAGGACAACCTATTAATGAAAGTTTAAGTTCTTATGGGCCGTTTGTTATGAATTCACAAACTGAAATTCTCGAAGCACTAAAAGATGCACAACTGGGTAAAATGGGTGTATTAATAGAAGATTTTGATTAAGAATTATCTTGTAAAAACAAGTTCATTTGAAGATGACATTTGCTCACTAAAACCATAACCATTAGTATTAAATCCTTTCAAATCATCTACTATCTTTGCATTGTTATCAATGATGTAACGCGTCATCAAGCCTCTAGCTAACTTTGAAAATATAGCTATTGTTTTGTAGGTATCATTTTTAAACTCTTTAAAAGCAATATTAATCACTGGAACTTTCAACGCTTTAGTATCAATAGCCTTAAAATACTCGTTACTTGCCAAATTCACAAAAACTTCATCATCTGCAATACAATTATTTAATACCTCTGTTACAGATTGTTTCCAGAAGCTGTAAAGATTTTTGTGGTCACCAACAGACATTTTGGTTCCCATTTCAAGACGATAAGCTTGCATTAAATCTAATGGTTTTAAGACACCATATAAACCAGAAAGAATTAATACTGTATTCTGCATAAGTGCTATTTTTTCTACTGGTAAGGTGTAAACATCTAGACCTTTATATACATCACCACTAAAGGTATAAATGGCCTGACGGGCATTTCCTGGATTGAAAGGTAAATTCCATGATTGATTGCGCTCATAATTTAATTGGCCCAGTTTATCAGAAATATGCATTAATGCTGAAATTTCTGAAGGTGTTTTTTTCTTTAACAAACCATTTAGCTCGGCAGACTTCTCTGCAAATAAAGGTTCTGAAAATGAGGTTGTTGGGATTTTAGATTCTAGATCTAAAGATTTAGCTGGCGATATAACTAGTTTCATAAATATACAATTGAGCTATGAAATTAATGAAGAAAAAACAATAAGAAAAACCTATGATATAAAAATTGTCTATAAACCTATAAGAACTATAGATCTGTATGCTTGGCATAATGACGCCATTTATCAATGCAAGTAACCATATCTTGAGGCAGATTTGCAGAAAAGCGCATAAACTTACCTGTCTCAGGGTGTTCAAACCCCAGGGTCTTGGCATGAAGTGCTTGCCTAGGTAAAACATTAAAACAATTGTCAACAAACTGTTTGTATTTGGAAAATGTTGTTCCTTTCAAAATTAGATTACCTCCATAACGTTCATCATTAAATAAAGTATGACCGATATGTTTCATATGAACCCTAATCTGATGGGTTCTTCCAGTTTCAAGTTTACATGAAACTAGTGTGACATAGCCTAAACGCTCTAGAACTTTATAATGGGTGACCGCAGTTTTTCCCTTTTCTGCATCATCACCAATAAAAACAGTATTCTGTAATCTGTTTTTGGGGTGCCTTCCTATAGCGCCTTCAACAGTTCCTTGCTCCTCATCTATATGCCCCCATACAAGCGCAACATACTCACGTTCGCTACTTTTATCAAAAAATTGTTTAGCCAAATTATTCATGGCATGTTCTGTTTTCGCAACCACCAACAGCCCTGAAGTATCTTTGTCAATACGATGCACTAAACCGGGGCGGTCATTGGAATTTTTTGGTAAATGTTCAAAATGATAAATCAAAGCATTGATCAAGGTTCCTGAATAATTACCATGTCCTGGATGAACCACCATTCCTGCTGGTTTGTTAACAACAATGACACTGTCATCTTCATAAACAATGTTTAGTGGAATATTTTCTGGCTGCAATAATTGCTCATAAGTTGGGTGCTGGAATAAAACTCTAATGTGGTCATTAGGACGCACTTTATAATTAGACTTTACAGCAATATTATTAACTAAAATACCACCGTTTTTTGAAGCTGTCTGAATTTTACTGCGTGTAACATTCTCAATAAAATTCATTAGATATTTATCTATACGAAGAGGTTGCTGTCCTTTTTCAACAATAAATGTAAAATGCTCATGAAGGTCAGATTCAAAGTTACTATCGTTATTTAAAGGGGTATCCATACCGTAAAGCTATCTGCCTGATTTATTTTTTTCGTTTTCCGTTACCTAGGACAAAGTCTACTTTTGAAGTTAGAGGTATTAAATCACCTGCATTTATAAGTTTGTCATTATGATAAACTTTAATCACCTCATCCTTTCCTAAATCGTCTTCATAACTAATGTTTTCAACTACCAAGCCTAGAGCTTCAACGGTAGGTTTCGCTTGCCTATATGTCTGACGAACTACATTTGGCATACTCACTTTTCTATATCCTGAAGGATTTATAGTTAAATATATTTTTCTTTTTGATTTCACAGAGGTTCCCGCTTCTGGGTATTGTTCTATTACTGCAAACTTAGGATAGTTAGGGTTGTAATTAGCAGAATCTTGCACCTCCATTCTTAAATCGTTGTCTTGTATTACAATTGCACCAACTTCAAGTGATTTGCCGGTGATATCAGGAACTGTTATAAAAGTGCCGTGATTTGTTGAATGTTTTAACCATTTTAAAGTCAAAAACACAAATACTAAAAGCGCTACTGCAGCTATTAATAATTGTTTAAAAAACGAACGACTAAATAAAAATGACAACAAGTGCATAATAGCTAATTATATTTGGACAAATATATAAAAACTCAAAGGTTTTTAGTTTTGAATGAAACACGTATTTTAGCCTAACGAAAGATTATATTTTTTAGTGTAAATGAGTCAAAATATTGCAATAATAATGGGTGGATATTCAAGTGAATATCAAATATCTTTAACAAGTGGAAATGTAGTCTACAACACACTTTTAGAAAGTGATTTTACACCGTATCGTGTGCATATTTTTAAAGACAAATGGATAGGTTTTGATAAACTTAATAACGAATACCCCATTGATAAAAATGATTTTTCTGTTACCATAAATGATTCTAAGATAACTTTCGATTGTGTATTTAATGCCATTCATGGTG
>JBELHJ010000022.1:0-18844 GCA_042091495.1 Bacteroidota bacterium | reverse complement strand
ACCATAAATGATTCTAAGATAACTTTCGATTGTGTATTTAATGCCATTCATGGTGCTCCAGGAGAAAATGGATACATACAAGGCTATCTTGAAATGTTAAACATCCCACATACAAGCTGTAATATGTTTCAAGCAGCGATTACTTTTAGTAAACGTGAATGTTTAAGTGTTTTGAAACCCTATGGTATAAAGACCGCTAAAAGCTATTTTTTAAATGCTGGTGACCCAATCAATAATGACGAAATTATTAAACAAGTTGGACTGCCTTGCTTTGTTAAAGCCAATAAAGCTGGAAGTAGTTTTGGCGTAACTAAAGTGCATAAAAAATTAGATTTACCTGATGCAATAGCGACAGCATTTAAAGAAGATGATGAAGTAATTATTGAGTCGTTTTTAGATGGCACTGAAGTTTCTGTAGGCGTCATTACATATAATGGAGATATTATCGTACTCCCTATAACTGAAATTGTTAGTGAAAATGACTTTTTTGATTATGAAGCAAAATACGAAGGCAAATCTCAAGAAATTACTCCTGCTAGAATTTCTGAAGCACAAAGTCAAGAAGTTAGCTCTATTGCCAAGAAAATATACCAAGTTTTAAAATTAAAAGGATTTAGTAGAAGTGAGTTTATTTTTGTAAACAACACCCCTTATCTACTAGAAGTTAATACAGTCCCTGGATTAACTAATGAAAGTATTTTACCTCAACAAGCGCAAATAGCTGGTATAAGTCTTAAAGATTTGTTTGTAAATGCCATAAAAGAAGCCCTTAAATAAAATCACTAAATTTACTTTATGAAACGTGCAATTTTTCCAGGTTCTTTTGATCCTATCACCGTAGGTCATGTAGATATTATAAATCGAGGTCTTGGTATTTTCGATGAAATTATAATTGCTATAGGTATCAATGCCGATAAAAAATATATGTTTTCATCTGATCAAAGAAAAGCTTTCATTGAGTCAACATTTAAAAGTAGTGCGAGAGTAAAAGTGATAACCTATGAAGGGTTAACTGTATCTTTTTGTGAAAAAGTAGAAGCGAATTTTATTTTAAGAGGATTAAGAAACCCCGCAGATTTTGAATTTGAAAAGGCGATAGCACATACCAACCAGTTATTATCTGGTATTGAAACTGTTTTTTTACTAACTGAAGCAAAAACAGCATTCATTTCTTCATCAATTGTTAGAGATGTAATGCGAAATGGTGGTAATTACACCGATTTAGTTCCTGAAGCTGTTACCTTTTAAAGCTTACAAAAGGATATTGAGCTTGTAACTCGGAAATTTCTTGGTTAAGAGACTCTGTAAATTTAATATGGGCCTCAGAATTTGGCTGAAAAGGTTTGTGATTTAGGCGCTTTTCAATACCCTCAATTTTGTACATTAAATCAAATGAACTGTCATCAAGCCATGCCGCTTTAAATGTATTCCATATAATGTTTACTGCAAGGTTAGAAGGATGAATCATATCGTCTTCATAAAACCTGTAATCCCGCAACTGATCAATTAAAATTTCATAAGAAGGGAAATAATGCAGCCCTTTAAATTCTATGTTATTTGAATGAACTGCCGTTAATAAGTGGGCTTTACTTAAAGAGTTTTCTACAATTCCATCTTTGGTATGCCTTACAGGAGATACTGTGAAAATCATTTCAATATCAGGATTGATATTACGAATTAATTGTACCGTCTTTTCAATGATTTTTTTGGTATCCTCAACAGATTGCAGTGTTTTTTGAAAACGATTTTGAGGTTGTTTATGGCAATTAGCAACTAATTGATGACTGGATTTTAAACGGTAACCCCAAGCTGTACCATAACTAAATACCATGTGTGTTCCCTCTTGAATACTCGTCTTTAATGCACTTAGTTTTGAATTCAATACATCTAAAAGTGCATCAGGGTTTAATTGATTTAAATTTGAATGCGCATAATAAGAAGACCAAACCCCTCTATCGGATTCAAATACATCGTCAATGGTAAAAAGTTGATTACTTAAAGCACGTTCAATAATTAAAAAAAACGCTTCAGGATGAAAAATAATACCAAAAGGATTTTGTAAAACTTGAAAATGGTAAAAATCTAACTTATCCCCTATGTGCTCAACAAAACACGAGCCCATCATCAAAACCTTTGATTGATAGCTAATAGGTTTACCAGGTGTTTTACTTACAACAACTTGGGTTTGTAATTTCATAATTACATTATTAAACCTTCGGCGGCTTTTAAAGCTTCAGGTATTCCTGTTGGATTTTTACCTCCTGCGGTTGCAAAAAACGGCTGTCCTCCGCCACCACCTTGAATATATTTACCTAAAGTTCTTACTATTTGTCCTGCGTTGAGGTCATGAGATTCAACAAGTGGTTTTGAAACATAACAGGATAATATGGCTTTACCATTTAACTCAGACGCAAATACGAGGAATAAATCTTCAAACTGTCCTCCAAGTTCAAAACAAATATCTTTAATACTAGCCGCATCTAAATCAACTTTTTTAAACAAGAATTGTATGCCATTATGAGAATTTAATTCAGACTTAAGGTTTCCCTTAGCTTGTTGCGCTTTTTCTTTTTGAAATTGCTCTATTTGTTTTCGTAGTTTTTGATTGTCCTCTTGAAGCGCTTGAATTGCCTTTAAAGGTTCTTTAGCATTGTTTAAAAGACCTCTTATATCTTGGAAAGTAGCATTATTCTCAAAATAATAATCCTTTACTGCATCGTAAGTAATCGCTTCTATTCTTCTAATACCAGAAGCTACAGCACTTTCAGATGTAATTTTAAAATGCCATATATCACCGGTATTTTCAACATGAGTACCACCACATAATTCAATAGATTGACCAAATCTAATACTACGAACCGTATCACCATATTTTTCTCCAAATAAAGCTAAGGCACCATCATTTATAGCAACCTCCATGGTTACATTACGTTGTTCAACTAATGGCAACTTACTTTCTATTCTTCGATTTACAAAATCTTGAACATCATTCAGTTCTTCCTGAGTTAATTTTGAAAAATGAGAAAAATCAAAACGCAAATATTTAGAATGAACAGCAGAACCTTTTTGTTCTACATGAGTTCCTAAAACCTCTCTCAAAGCTTGATGTAATAAATGTGTTGCTGTATGATTACTAGAAGTCCTTAGGCGTTGTTTTTCATCTACTATAGCTGTAAAGTGAGAATCCAAGTGATTAGGTAACTCCTTAACCAAATGGATAATAACATTATTTTCTTTTTTAGTATCAAGGATGTAAGTCACGTCTCCGTTTGAGGATTCTATATACCCTTTATCCCCCACTTGACCACCTCCTTCAGGATAAAAAGGGGTTAGATTAAAAACCAATTGAAACAAAGTACCTTCCTTTTTTGAAACAACCTTTCTATATCTCGAAATTTTAACCTTTGCTTCTAACGTATCATAACCAATAAACTCTTGAACATCATCCTCGAAAAGTTCTGTCCAATCACCGGTTGACACCTGACTTGCAGACTTCGACCTATTTTTTTGCTTCTGCATTTCTAATTCAAATGCTTCCACATCAAGAGTCATTCCTCTCTCTTTCAGTATTAATGACGTCAGATCTAAAGGAAAACCATAAGTATCATACAGTTCAAAAGCTTTATCTCCAGAGATAACATTTCCTTTAGCATTGTTTACCAGACGATTAAGTAATAACAAACCTTGATCTAAGGTCCTTAAAAAAGAATGTTCTTCTTCTTTAATTACATTCTCAATAAGCTGTTTTTGGGTTTTAATTTCAGGAAATGCTTCACCCATTTTTTGTGAGAGTATTTCTACTAATCTAAATATAAAAGGCTCCTGTTTATTCAAAAATGTAAACCCGTATCTAATAGCTCTTCTAAGTATACGTCTAATAACATAACCTGCACCGTTATTACTTGGAAGTTGTCCATCGGCAATAGCAAATGCCACTGCTCTAACATGGTCTGAAATTACTCTAATAGCTATATCAATCTCATTGTCTTTACCATAATCTTTCCCTGAAATCGCTTCAATTTCACGAATTATAGGTGTAAATACGTCAGTATCATAGTTGGATTGTACACCTTGTAAGACCATACACAAACGTTCAAAACCCATTCCAGTATCGATATGCTTATTAGGCAAATCTTCCAAAGAGCCGTCTGCTTTTCGGTTATACTGCATAAATACAAGATTCCATATCTCAACAACATGAGGGTGGTCTTGGTTTACCAATGATTTTCCTGAAACTTTTGATCGCTCGTCTTCAGTCCTAATATCAACGTGTATTTCACTACAGGGTCCACATGGCCCTTGTTCACCCATTTCCCAAAAGTTATCTTTTTTATTACCCATAAGAATGCGGTCTTCTGGGACAATAGTTTTCCAAAAATCATAGGCTTCTTGATCCATTTGTGTTCCATCTGAAGCATCACCTTCAAAGACAGTTACATATAATTGCTCTGGATTGATTTTATAAACTTTAGTCAATAATTCCCAAGCCCAGTTTATGGCTTCTTTTTTGAAATAATCTCCAAAACTCCAATTCCCTAACATTTCGAATAGCGTATGATGATACGTGTCATAACCTACCTCTTCTAAATCATTATGCTTACCAGAAACACGAAGACATTTTTGAGTATCGCAAATACGTGGAGCACTCACCTCTGAATTACCAAGAAAATATTCTTTAAATGGGGCCATACCCGAATTGACAAACATAAGGGTAGGATCATTTTTCAAGACCATTGGAGCTGAGGCTACAACTTGATGTTTTTTTTGTTCAAAAAAACTTAAAAACTGGGAACGAATATCTTGGGATTTCATTTATATATTAACGCTAATCGTTTATTTAATTTAGGTGATTACAAAACTTTACTATATTTGTTATGTAATCAATATTTAAAGGGGCTAATCCCCTTTCAAGAGCAAAAATAGTATAAATTCACAAATGAGTAAGGTAAAATATTATTACGATTCAGAAACCCTCTCATACAAAGAGGTTAAACGCTCAAAAAAAACAACTTTTAAATACGTTTCTCTATTTATTATCAGCTCAGGTTGCTTTGCACTATTGTTTGTAATTATTGGTGGTTTATATTTTCAATCGCCTAAAGAAAAATCACTTGAAAGAGAATTAACTAATTTACTATTTCAATATGACATCCTTACCAAAAAAATTGAAAATGCTTATCAAGTTCTTGAAAATGTTGAGCAAAGAGACAATAATTTATACCGCCACTACTTTGAAACTAATCCTATACCCGAAGAACAGCGACGTGCTGGATTTGGTGGTATCAACAGGTACAAAAAATATGAGGGTTATGACAATAGCCAGCTTGTAATTGAATCTGCTAAGCGCATTGATATTTTAGAAAAAGCAATAGTGGTGCAATCTAAATCACTAGATGAAATTGCAAAATTAGCTAAAAATAAAGAGCAACTGTTAAGTGCTATTCCTGCAATTCAACCCATAAAAAATAGTGAACTAACCAGAATGGCATCTGGTTTTGGTTGGCGAAGAGATCCTTTCACTAAAGCCAGAAAATTTCACAAGGGTATGGATTTTACTGCTAAGCGAGGTACACCTGTTTATGCTTCAGGTGATGGAAAAATCACAAGAGCTGATAGCAGATCGTCTGGTTATGGAAAACATATCAGGATAGATCATGGTTACGGTTATGTTTCTTTGTATGCGCACTTAAATGGCTACAACGTTAGACGTGGTCAAAAAGTTAAACGTGGAGATGTTATTGGCTTTGTAGGAAGTACAGGACGTTCTCAAGCTCCACACTTACATTACGAAATTGCTAAAGACGGAAGAAAAATCAATCCCGTTAATTTTTATTACGGTAATCTAACTGCTCAAGAGTTTGATTTACTTTTAAAACAAGCCGAGGTAGAAAATCAATCTTTAGACTAAGTCATGGAACTCAACCTACCTGAGAAACGCTATTATTCTATTGGTGAATTAGCTAAAGCTTTTAAGGTTAACACCTCTTTAATTCGTTTTTGGGAAAAAGAATTTAAAATTCTTAATCCACATAAAACTGATACAGGAATTAGAAAATTTTCTCAGGAAGATGTAACAAATCTCAAATTCATATACTATTTAGTAAAGGAAAGAGGATATACGCTTGAAGGTGCTAAAATCCATATTAAGGAGCGACAGCAGAAAGATCTCACTAAATATGAAATTATTTCTAAACTTGAGCATATCAAATCTGAATTATTAAAAATTAAAAAAGAACTTTAAAAACCATATTATGAAAAAAGGAATCATCGCTTTAATAGTATTTGCTGTATTAGGTGTCATTGTTTATTCAACACTTAAAGGATTCAATAATACTGCTGTAGAGCTCAATGAAAATGTAAGCGAAGCCTGGGGAAATGTGCAGACCAGTTATCAAAGAAGAAATGATCTCATCGGTAATTTAGTCAATACAGTTAAAGGTGCTGCAGATTTTGAAAGAAACACACTTAGAGAAGTTGTTGAAGCAAGAGCAAAAGCTACACAAACCACTATAGACCCTACTAATATCTCACCACAACAGTTACAACAATTTAACCAGGTTCAGGGAGGATTGAGCAGTGCTCTAAGCAGATTACTTGTAACCATAGAAAAATATCCGGATTTAAAAGCAAATGAGAATTTTTTAAAACTTCAGGATGAATTAACTAGTACAGAAAATACAATTCAGACAGCACGAATAAGATTTAATGAAGCTATTAAGCCGTATAATAATCATGTGAAAAAATTCCCTAACTCTATATATGCAGGATGGTTTGACTTTGAAGGTAAACCCTATTTCGATGCTGAAGTAGGTGCAGAAAAACCTGTAGAAGTTGAATTTGATTTTAATTAAATGAGTGCCAGTATATTTTTAACTCCAGAAGACGAACAAGAAGTTGTAGCCGCTATTAAACAAGCTGAACTTGAAACTTCTGGTGAAATTCGAGTCCACATTGAGGGCCATTCCGATTTGGATCATTTTAAGAGAGCTGTAGCTGTATTTCATGAACTCAAAATGGATGCCACAGCCAAACGAAATGGGGTACTTATTTACGTTGCTGTTCAAGATAAATCTTTTGTTATTTATGGTGATCAAGGTATCAATGAATTAGTTGCCAACGATTTTTGGAATACGACCATGGATACCATTCAGAGCCATTTTAGAGCGGGTCAATTTAAAGAAGGTCTTATTGCAGGAATTCTTAAATCCGGAGAAGTACTTAAGCAATACTTTCCATGGGAAGAAGACGATGTAGACGAATTATCTAACGACATATCAAAAAGCTAGTGATTAATAAGAAATTACATTTTACATTACTATTATTAGTAGGAATTTTAAACTTAGGTTTTGGGCAATACAATATCCCAGAGAAACCTGAATTTATCCCACCTGTAATAGATAACACTAACACACTTAATAACAATGAGTTTAGAGCTTTAACAGATAAACTTATCCGATATAATGATAGTACATCTACAGAAATTGTTATTGCTATAATCTCTAGTACAAAGGGAGAAAATATTGGGCTATTAGCACCACGTTGGGGTCAAAAATGGGGAATTGGCCAAGCCAAAGAAGATAATGGTATTTTTGTTTTACTTGCTAAAAATGATCGAAAAATATGGGTTGCACCTGGCTATGGCGTGGAATCTAAACTCACAGCTGGTATAAATGGTGAACTTATAAGAAATCATGCCCTACCCAACTTTAAAAGTAATAATTACTACAGAGGTTTAGATGAACTAACTTCGGCATTTATTGATATTCTTTCTGGCACATACAAAGGAAAACCAAAACGAAAATCTAACTCAAATGCTAATGATTTTGAGGGTATATTTTCCTTCATCATCATTTTGTTTATCATAATTATATGGATTGCCCGAAGAAATAATCGAAGGGGAGGTGGAAGAGGTAATGGCCATTTTGATAGTCGCGATTTATTTAGTACCATAATTTTAAGTGGTATGGGTAGAAGTGGAGGAAGCTTTGGTGGAAACTCTTCAGGAGGAAGCTTTGGAGGAGGAGGCTTTGGCGGTTTTGGCGGCGGTGGCGGCTTCAGTGGTGGTGGTGCTGGAGGTAGCTGGTAATACTATCTAACTAAAGTAAAATGCCCTCTGTAAATTTTTCCGTTATATAATTTAACGAGATACCAATAATCGTTTGCTGCTAGAGGTTTTCCTTTATAAGTGCCATCCCACCCTATTTGATCTGCTCTAAAACTTGATAATAATTTACCGTATCTATCAAAAATTGAGATGGCCGTTGATTTTTGACTGTTAGTTGTAAGTCCTAAAACATTCCAGGTGTCATTTTTATTGTTAGCATTGGGTGTTATGAACTTTGGAAAACCTATCACAGCTACTTCTAACTCAATGGTTCCACAATCATTCTTTATGTCTTTAACCTTTACCGTTTGAATGCCTGCAGGCACATTAGTGAATTGAAACTGTAAAGGGGTATTAGAATCTGGACTTAAAAACACACCTTGGTTTATTGCATAAGTGTAATTACCTTCTCCGGAAACTGTTAGTGATATTGAATTATTATTAGACAGGTCATCAACAACCACACTTTCAATTTTAGCTACACTTGAATAAGCTACAAAAACAGTTCTAATTGATAAACAAGAAGAATTTGTCCCTGGATAAAGTTTTTCAACAAAGGCTTCATATTTTCCAGAGGACTTAGTAGTTAATGATTCTGAATTACCAACAATATTTCCAGAGTCGTCAAACCATATATAGCTATATGATGCTAAAGGGTCTTGTGGTTCTTTCAAAGCAAAAAATTCAATCTCATCAATGCCATCATTACAAATTAAATAAGGGGCATCTTCAGTTACATCATCATACAACTCTGGCAAAGGATTAACCACCAAACTAATTTCACTTATACCCACACAAAATCCTGATGCATTTTCAACTCTGCCATAAATAATACCGGTTGGAGACTCATAAATAACATTAGAATCAATAGGGTTTACTTGAAGAATCGCATCGTCCTTAGTCTCATAAAAATTTAAAGTAAAGGGTGGACTAACACCAGCAGTTATTGGATCTAATTGTGGGTCATTTAAGTCAAATCCACCTGTAGGAACAGAAGACATATTTAAATCGCAGGTCATTAAATCTATTGAAATCCCATTAGAATTACTAGCATTTTCAACTATTAGCTCTACCTCAACAAATCCAGAACTTTCGCACCCAGTAATACTATCAACAACTTGGGCATAAACGGTTTGTGGGTTTGATACTATGTTTATAAAATTTGAAGCTTCTGAAACTGTTATGGGAGCTGTCTCAAGTGGGTCTTTGAAGAAATTAATAGTTCTATTTGCTGAAACACCATTAGTTATTTCTAAAATATCAGCTTCAAAAAACAAATTAAATGCAGTTTGACCGTCCATTCTATCGCTATCAAAATCACATTGAATAATTTGATGACCAGAAGTATTATAATCAGGTAATGCGTTTACAGTAACCGTTACCTCTTTTCGCTGGGCCTCACAACTTATTAATGGCGTGACCCATACTGAAGTGGATACACTATAATTAGCTTGATAGGATAAACCCGTCTGCAATAAACTACCTCCAGAAGCTGCACCATACCAATACAAATCACCCGTATTTGAGGTTCCATTAAGCGTCACTATACCAGATCCACAGCGGGTTTCATTGGAGGTCGAAAATTCAGTTTTTTTAATAGTTACCTCCGCAATAATATCCACAGGGGTATCACCTGGCATACCTCCAAATTCAACAACATAGCCTTTAGCAGCGTAAGGTGAACCAGCAGATCCACCCGCATTGGGCAGGTCATTCCATGAACCAAAAGGTTGTGCAACTGAGGGATCAGCAATATGGGCATAGTCTTCTCCTCCAGTACCATTATTTTCTCCTCCAAAATTATTAGGTTCTGGACTTTGAGGGTTAACACTCCAATTCGCATAGGTTGGTGAACTTCCATTGACTTCACCATTCCAAAACACAGTGCCTAGTTCTGGACCAGTTGCCCAAATCCAGCGTCCTTCGGAAGTTCCATAAGCCTCATTATCTGTTCCACCAATCCATCCGGTGAAAGGACTTTGTTCCCCTACAAAAGCCGCTTCAACTGCAGATGTAATAGTCGTCAAATAACCTTTTCGTCCAAAATATAATGGCAAATTTTCTGCTGCGGCCTTAGAGTCTGTCCAACTAATTAGAGGTGCATCTATAAACTTATAGAAATGATTGGTCTCCGGTAAGTAATTGGCGTCTCCTATGGTAATGACAATGGTTTTATCTTGATTTATTACTCCAGAGGTATTTTCAAATACTACATTTTTAATTGCTTCCTCAAAATCTGAAAATTGTGCTGGACCTATTAGGGTTAGTTTTCCCTCAACAGCATTGAAATTGGTGGTTATATTAGGTTGAAGTGAATTATCAAAAGATAAAACATCACTATTTCTCTCATATCCAGAAGAAATTTGAATGTATACTGCGTTAAGGGTTGTTCTAGAAGGGTCACTTGGATCACTTATTGTAACACTGCCCTCAACAATTGGTAATTGCCCTGTGCAATAAAACTGATCTCCAGTTGCTATTACAGCAGACGGATTCTGAGCACTGGCTGTGAATACAAAAAAAAATAAGAGGGCGTAGATCCGAATCAAAAGCAATAACTATAAAAAGTTCTAAATTAAGTAATTATAGTTTTTACTTTAAAAAAATAAATTTTAATTTGATGCTAAAGTTACTTTTTACGCATGTAAACACTCACAGGAACGCCATGAAAATCAAAATGTTCCCTCAATTTATTTTCTAAAAAACGTTTGTATGGTTCTTTAACGTATTGAGGTAAATTACAGAAAAAAGCAAATTGTGGCTGTGGCGTGGGCAATTGCATTACATACTTAATCTTAACAAATTTTCCTTTGTAGGCTGGTGGTGAAAAATTCTCAATAATTGGTAACATGACTTCATTCAATTTAGAAGTCTTTACCTTTTTTGAACGGTTTTTATAAACTTCAACAGCGGTTTCAATGGCTTTATATATGCGTTGTTTGTTTAAAGCAGACATAAATACAATTGGCACATCTGTGAAAGGTTCTATTTGTTTTCTTATTTGCGTTTCAAAGGCCTTTGCGGTTTTAGTTTCTTTTTCAACTAAATCCCATTTGTTAACTAAAATAACAAGCCCTTTTCTATTGCGCTCTGCCAACCAAAAAATATTTTGAACTTGTCCGTCAAAACCTCTGGTTGCGTCTAAAACTAACAAACACACATCAGCATGTTCAATAGCTCTTACACTTCGCATTACTGAGTAAAACTCAAGATCTTCTTTAACTTTTGATTTTCTTCTAATTCCAGCCGTATCTACCAAATTGAACTCAAAACCAAATCGGTTATACTTTGTATCTATGGAGTCTCTAGTAGTACCAGCGATATCTGTAACTATATAGCGTTCTTCTCCGATAAGTGCATTAATAAAAGAGGATTTACCTGCATTTGGTCTCCCTACTACAGCAAACCGTGGTAGTTCTTCTTTAACTTCTTCTTCTTTTTCGGGTAAGGCCTCAACAAGCGCATCCAGTAATTCCCCTGTACCACTGCCATTAATACTAGCAATAGTATAATACTCTCCCAATCCAAGGGCATAGAATTCTACAGCGTCCTCTGCACGCTTGGAGTTATCAACTTTATTTACTGCTAAAAATACAGGCTTAGTAACCTTTCGCAACAAAGTAGCTACGTCCTCGTCCATTCCAGTAATTCCAGATTCCACATCGACCATAAAAATAATGGCATCTGCTTCATCTATAGCCAATTCTACTTGCTTGTCTATCTCAGCCTCAAAAACATCATCACTCCCTACAACATAGCCACCCGTATCTATAAGTGAGAACTCTTTACCATTCCAATCACTTTTTCCATAATGGCGGTCACGAGTAACACCACTAACAGCATCGACAATAGCTTCCCTACGCTGAATTAAACGGTTAAAAAAAGTAGACTTCCCCACGTTAGGTCGTCCAACTATAGCAACAATATTACCCATAGTGATAATTTAAGAGTCTGCAAAGGTACTATTAAGTTTCGTTTTAAAAAACTAGTACCTAATATAATAAAACTAAGACTTTATTTTTGAAGAAGAAAGACGTAATGGCTAGTTATGACTTATTTTTGATTGTATCCAAAACGGCGTAGTTGTTTATCATTAGAACGCCAATTTTTGTTTACTTTAACATAGAGTTCTAAATGGATTTGCTTTCCAAAAAATTTTTCTAAATCTTTTCTGGCCTCTACACCTATTCGTTTTAAAGCAGAACCTTTGTGACCAATAATAATACCTTTTTGCGTTTCTCGCTCAACCATTATTATTGCGCGCATTCTGATAATATCCTCCTCTTCTTCGAAAGCCTCGGTATCGACTTCTACCGCATAGGGTATTTCTTTTTTGTAATGAATTAGAATTTTTTCTCTAATAGTTTCATTTACAAAAAAACGTTCTGGCTTATCAGTAAGTTGATCCTTAGGATAAAAAGGAGGTGACTCTGGAAGTAATTCTATAATTTGGTTTAATACACTATCAATATTAAAGTTTTCAAGTGCCGATATAGCAAAAATCTTAGCATTAGGTACTTGTTCGTGCCAATACTCAATTTGAGATTCTAGTACGTCTTGGTCTGAGGTATCTATTTTATTCAATAACAGTAAAACAGGGACTTTAGAATGAATAATTTTATTAAAAAAAGACGCATCTTTTAAGGCCTTCTCACCTATTTCAACCATATAAATCAACACGTCAGCATCTTCAAATGCCGCCTTTACGAAATCCATCATTGAATTTTGTAATTCATAAGCTGGTTTTATGATGCCAGGAGTATCTGAAAGCACCATTTGAAAATCATCACCATTAACAATTCCTAAAATACGATGCCTTGTTGTTTGTGCTTTAGAAGTAATAATAGACAAACGTTCACCAACAAAAGCATTCATAAGTGTAGACTTCCCAACATTAGGATTTCCTATAATGTTTACAAACCCTGCTTTATGTGTCATTCTTATAATTTAAATGCAAAGTTACGACCTTGGTTTATTTATTCCCCTATCATACATGACAATACTTCCTGCAACAGCCACATTAACGCTTAACTCAGATTTAAACTTAATGAGATGATGGGATTTTTCGATAGCCTTCTTGGATAAACCATGATCTTCGGCTCCCAATAAATACACACAACGCCTTGGATGCCTAAAGGTTTCTAGATCTTCTGCACCTTCTGTGAGTTCAACCCCAACTACTCGGGCACCTTTTGGCAAATGGTTGTAAAAATCGTTAAAAGACTCATAATGAAAATACGGCATCGATTTAACAGCATTATGAGTGTCACAAGCTTGTTTAGCATAACGGTTACCTACAGTGAAAATAAAACTTGCTCCCATATTTTGAGCAGTGCGCCATAGCACACCAAGATTTTCTGGAGTTTTGCCATTTTGTATGCCTATACCAAAAAATTCATTCTCAAAATTATCAATCATAATACAAAAATAAAACCTTATCCTTTCCTACTTTAATTAGTGGCCTAAAAAATTTACATTTAACAAGTTAATTTACTTTATTTATAACATGAAAAAATTTTATGTACTCATTTTCTGTTTGTTACTTAATTCTTTGTTCAGCCAAAATGATCCTAAAAATTTTTTAATCGAATTTTATAATAAACCTGATAATCCCAATACCATTTATGACATTTCTTCATCTGCAAGTGGTATCCAGTTTTTTGGATCTACTAATGGTATATTAAAATTTGACGGAAACCGCTGGGCAACTATTAAAAATAGCTTTGAAACATTTTCAGTTAAAAATCATGATGGGTATGTTTTTGCTGCAGGGAATGGGAAATTTGGTAAATGGGTCAAAGACGTATATGGAAACTACAAGTACAACAGCATCTATAATAAAACTCCTAAAAACAATGACTATCTATTACCTGTTTTTAATAATATTATTGCAATCAAAGATAAGATTTACTTCAAAAACTACGCATATGTCTATGAATATAATAGTAAACTCAATAGGCTTGATTCCATAAAAGCAAAAGAAGGCTTTATAAAAATTTTTAATGTTAATAATAGACTTTTTGCAGAGGATGTAAATCATGGCTTGTATAGAAAAGAAAAAAGTGCAATGATTCCTATTATAAAGTCGTATGAACAAATTAAAGATATTCAAAATATTTTTGAAGTCGACGAAAATAGCTTTCTAGTCATTACATCACAAAACGGTATATGGCAACTTACTGATGATTCTTTGAATAAAATCGCGCCCTTAAATAACCTAAAAATTACCTGTGCAGAAGAAACTAACGAGTTTTATATTCTAGGCAGCAATTCACGTGGACTTATTTTTATGAGAAAGGATAATTTAAGTGTTTCATATAATTTAACTTCTATGGATGGTCTTGAGAGTAACTATGTGGGTGATATAAAAAAAGACAACCATGATAACATTTGGGTAACCAATGAAAAAGGGGTTCATTATATTAGAACCTCATCCAATATTAACTACATTAAAGACTCTGGGAACCATGGAACCGTATATGATTTTTTAAATTACAAAAACAACTTCTATATCGGAACTAATCAAGGATTATTCAAAAAATCAATTAATTCTGAAGAATCATTTAAAATTATAAAAGGTACAGAAGGACAAGTTTGGAGTATCTCGCTAATAGAAAATCAAATTCTAGTGGGTCACGATGATAAAGGTATCTTTAGTTTAAACAAAAATGATATTAATAAAATAACTGATTATAAAGGGAATTGGCTATTCCTTAAACATCCCAACAATGAAAATATTTTGTATTGTGGGAATTATAATGGCATTAATATTTTAGAGAAAAAAAATAATAAGTGGCAATACAAAAAAAGATTAGATAATTTCTATGAATCCTCAAGAATAATGACCTTTTACAATAATTATCTATGGGTAAATCATCCTGCAAAAGGCTATTTCAAAATAGATTTAGATGACAGCTATCAAACTGCAAAAGAAGTCAAGTTTATTAATAATAAGCAATACGAAAATGACTTTCAATTTTTCACCAAACTAAATAACGAACTTATTTTCTTTGATCAATCAAACTTTTTTAAATATGACATAACAGACGATGTTTTTCACAAATCACTAGTACCAGAATCCATTTTTAAAGACCCCAATATTTTTGCAATTCAACAAATTGATCAAAATTTATGGTATACAACAGATTCAAAGGTTGGTATCGTTAAGTTTGAGAAAAACAATAATGAATTTGTGATCACTAACCCTTTAAAAACAGTAAAAATTAACACACTAAATGATTTCACAAAATTTAAAAAAATTTCAGAAAATCAAGTTGGAGTAAATACTTATCAGGGTGTTTACGTTGTAGATGTTGATAAACAAAACTCAATTACTAATATTAAAAAACCCATAATTAATTCTGTTAGTTTTATTGGAATTAATGATTCTATTATTGCACCAATTAATGAAAATGAAATTAAAGAAATTCCTTTTTCTAACAATTCTATATCGGTTGAATTCAGTATACCTGACAAACATTTATTTAAAAATTATGCAATTCAATACCAAATTGATGAAAATACAGCTTGGAATACTTTAAAGAATAAAAGTGAGTTACAATTGGTTGGTTTAAAAAATAAAAATTACAAACTTAATTTCAGAATAACTGATAATGAAAATAATTTTTCTGAAACGAGTTCATACGCCTTCTCTATTAATCCGCCTTGGTACAAATCTAATGAAGCCCTGTATACCTATTTAATAATCATATTATTTATTTATGGGATATCCTACTATTTCTTTGAAAGTAGAAATAAATTCGAAACAAAGCGCATTCTTGTAAAGGAATTGGAAAAACGAAAATCACAAAAGCAACAATTTGAATTAGAAAAATTAAAGACAGAAAAAAAATTAATAGCCATTACCAAAGAAAAACTTGAGCTGCAAATAGAACAAGAAAATAATGAACTTGCTTACTCTACATACAGTAATATTCAGAAAAACGAACTCCTTGTAGAGTTAAAAAATGAGATAGAACGTCTAAAAAAATTAAAAGACAGTAACATATCTAAACTTTTAAAATCCTTCGAAAAGAAAATTAATAAAGAACTTAACGATGATAACGATTGGATTAAATTTGAGTACCATTTTAAAAAAGCACATCCTAATTTTTTCAAAAATCTAAGCAACAGACATCCTAAATTAACTGCTAATGATGTTAGGCTTTGTGCATTTATTAAGCTTAATTTATCTACTAAAGAAGCTGCTTATTTATTAAATATTAATGTAAGAAGTCTAGAAATGGCTCGTTACAGGCTAAGAAAAAAACTAGACATTGATAAATCTATCAGGTTATTTAATTATATCAACACCATTTAATGTTGTGTTTTTGTAGGGGTACTACTTTTTGTTTGTAGAGTTATTATGGGTTGTATGTTATAGCTTTCGATTCTAAATTTATAGCATGTTTAACTGATTGAATTTAAATTAGTTATTCACTAACTAACAAACAACCCGTACGTTATGAAATTTATCTTTAAAACTGCAATGCTGGTTTTTTCCACTGCAGCATTGGCTCAAGCCACTTACACTAATTTTGATTCTGTTAATTCAGATATGGATTTTCAGCCCTGGAATTTTTGGGCAGGTGATGCACACACCTTTCAAAAAGTTGCGAATCCAGATACTAATGGAAATAGCTCAGCAAACGTTGGTGAATTTACTTTTGGTGCTGACCCATCAATTGGTTTAGGAATCGTCAACTGTAAACGATATTTTACATTTATAGATATGAGTGGTGATAAAACATTCAGTCTAAAAGTTTGGTCTGATCATGAAACCACATTGACCCTGCACATTGAAAATCAACCTGATTATGGAAATTGGGAAGAGCAAATTGCAGTGATAAGTGCTGCCGAAACTAACCAATGGGTTACTAAAACTTTTGATTTTGAAACTCCGATAGCTGAAGAACATAACGAAAATGATTTATATGATTACAATCAAATAGTCATCAAAATGACTGGAGAACCTGGTCAAAAAATATATTTTGATGCTTTGAAAGGCCCTAACCCTTTTAAAGCTGTAGTTCATGATATTACCGTTTCACCTGCATTCGATTCAGAAAATGTATCAACATCAAAAATAATTGAGATGATTAGTGACTTCTCATTGTTTCGAGATGATTTTACGGATTTAGATGGTCCAGATAATGACGATAACGTAGTCACAAGTACGGATGTAACTTCTAGAGTATTTCTTAGAAAAAACGGTTATACAGGAGAGGACGTACCATTTTCAGCTGCTGTCAATGCCATGCGGGATAAAATCTCTCTTTATCCCGATGAAAATTTAGAAGGCTCTACAGAATATTGGTTTGGCATTAAAGGGGAGTCTTTGGCATTTATAGGAGAGGTATTTACTATCCCTGAAGGAATGGTTGTATCTAAATTTACAACTAAATCTGTGAGCTCTGGCCCTATAAATGAGGTTTTATTAGACTTTGAAGATGGTGGGCCTGCATTTAGTCAATGGGATGGACCAACAATGGCTGTAGTTGAAAATCCAGGTCTTAATGATCCTGATGGATTGAATAGCTCAGACTATGTTGCGGAATATTCTCATCCAGGAACTACTCAAGGCGGTGGGGTATTTACAGACCCTAATATGGGAGAAAACAAATACGTAGATTTTCCAGAAACGGGAGTGATACGAATGAAAGTTTGGTCTGCCTACGCCATAGGTATACTATTAAAATTTGAAATGGGTGATACTGGACCCGATGTGGAGACCAACTACCAAATGACTGAGGAAGAAACTGGAAAATGGACTGAAATTACTTTCAACTTTTCTGACAAGATAACATTAGGTTCTAAGCGTATGACAATGTGGATGGGTTCTGGTCAAGTATATTCTGATGACCCTGTTAAATTTTACATTGATGATGTTACTAAAAGTAACGTTTTACCTGCTGCAGAAGTTTCTTATGACTCTGAAGGCGCTACAAATATCCCCGTATTTTACAGACCAAGTGTGTCCGCTAACTTTAAATTTAGAAATACCGATGACACCCCAATTACAGATGCAACACCGTTTGTTGAGTTAAGAAAAGATGATGCTTCTGGCCCAGTCATCCCTTTGACAAAAGCAGCTATATCTGAAGATGGCTTATCAATCAAACTTTATCCACAAACCTTACTTAGCGAAAACACAACCTATTACTATGGAATTAAAGACAACCAAATAGAATATGATGGCCTTGATACACCTGTGGTTAATGTTGGAACTACTTTTCAAACAGGAATGGCACCTTCATTTTCTTTATATGATGATTTTGAGGGTGGTGCCAGCGAGACTGTTTTAATAAGATCTTTAGGGGACAATCCTGTACCCATAGAAATGGATGTGGTAGACCCTACAGATAATACAAATAAAGTTATAAAATGGGAAAAAACATCTTCTTGGTGGGGATGGGAACGTGTCCATATTGAATTAGCTTCACCAATTAGAAATGATCAATTAGGTGCATTTAGTGTGCGAGTGTGGTCTCCAGAAGAGACTTTCATGAGATTTAAAGTTACCAATCAACCTGAAGGAGGCGATTGTGATCAATCTGATCCCAACTGTATGTTTTTTGAAACTGATTACGACCTTATTACTGCAAGCACATGGAATACACTTTATGCACCATTTGATCCCAGTTATGATCCTAATCACACCTCTGAGAGTGCTTACAAGCATATTTTAATATTCCTCAAACCAGGAGATAGCGATAGTGCTGAATATCCTGTTACATTTTA
>JBELHJ010000021.1:36658-39132 GCA_042091495.1 Bacteroidota bacterium | reverse complement strand
CTTACATTAATTGGCGAGGTATTAGCGCCCATTTTTATAATTGTTGGGTTTAAGACCAGATGGGCCTCAATCCCTGCAGCAATAACAATGGCTGTTGCTGCTTTTATTGTTCATGCCGACGATTCCTTTTATAAGAAAGAAAAAGCTATTTTATATCTTGTATGTTTTGTGGCAATAGGCTTATTAGGACCTGGTAAATACGCAATCAATAAAAAATAATGAAAGCTGCTTCTGTTTCAGAAATAAAAAAAGAACTGAGACAAGTAGCTCCTGTCCAACTTGCCGAAATCATTCTGCGTTTAGCAAGATTTAAAAAGGAAAATAAAGAATTGCTTACCTACTTATTATTTGAATCAGACTCTGAGGAACATTATGTTAAATCAGTGAGTAGTTATATGGATACTGAATTTGAATTAATTAATACCTCAAATTACTATTACATCAAGAAAAGTATTAGAAAAATTCTAAGACAGACCAAAACCTTTATCAGGTATTCAAATGTTAAAGAAACTGAAGTCGAGTTGCTGCTTCACTTTTGTGAATGCATGACAGCTTTTAAACCTTCAATTTTTAAAAATAGAACATTAAACAATATTTTTGATAGACAAATCATTTTGGTTGAAAAGAAAATCAAAACGCTTCATGAAGATTTACAATACGAATACAATATTCAAAAAGAGGATTTACTCAATAGTATTTCGTCCATTTAAATAAGTAATTGTGGAGTGTTTTATTCCTTTAGAGGTTAATGAAAAAAGTATTGTTTTACCAAAGACATTCACTTACCCTTTTTATTATCAACCCGACGAGTTAGCCAAACTAGCTGTTTCAGATTTGCAAAAACGCATTGAATCTCAGAATTGGGAACACAATTTTGGTCTTATTCCCAACCAAAAGGGATTAGTCATTGGTAAAATGTTTGGTGTTTTAATTGTTAAAAGTAAAAATGGAACACTTGGCTATTTAGCTGCATTTTCTGGAAAAGTTGCCGAAAGTAATCATCATGATTCCTTTGTGCCTCCTGTATTTGACATTTTAAAAAAAAATAGTTTTTTTAAAAAAGAAGAAGCGGTAATAAATAACATAAACTACCAAATAGAGGCTATTGAAAATAGTGTAGCTTACCTAAAAGCTAAATCACAATTTCTAACTAAAAAGCAAAAAATAGAAACTAAACTCAAAGCCCGAAGAGTAGAACTCAAGACACTAAAAAAGGAGAGAAAGACCAGAAAAGTAGAAGCATTAAAAACTAATAATGAAACTTTTTTTAATCAAGTTATAGAACAGCTAAAAAAAGAAAGTCTTAGCCAACAGACATTTTATAAAGTCCTTGCCAGAAGATGGCAGACCATATTAAATCATTACGAAAAAGAATATGCCGTTTACACTAGACAAATTGATGCTTTAAAAGATGATAGAAAAGAGCGTTCTGCTCGATTACAAGACAAACTTTTTGAACAGTATACCTTTAAAAACATTAATGGTGTATCAAAAAGTATAAAACACATCTTTGAAGCTACAATTTTTAAAACACCAGCAGCAGGTGCCGGAGAATGTGCTGCTCCTAAGCTTTTACAATATGCATTTATAAATAGTCTAACTCCAATTTCCATGGCAGAATTTTGGTGGGGTGCATCACCAAAATCCCAAATTAGGAAACATAAAGCCTATTATCCTGCGTGCAGAAGTAAATGTGAACCGATACTTAGTCATATGCTTGAAGGCATGAGCGTGTCTCCAAATCCAATGTTAGAAAACCCTGCAGAAGGCAAAAAATTTGAAATCGTCTATGAAGATGCAGCTATTATTGTAATTAATAAACCTGCCGAATTTTTATCAGTTCCTGGTAAAAATATATCCGATTCGGTATATACTAGAGTTAAAGCAATGTATCCAGAAGCAGAAGGACCACTGATTGTTCACAGACTGGATATGTCTACCTCGGGATTAATGGTTTTAGCAAAAACAAAATCGGCACATCAATTCATTCAACAACAATTCATAAATAAGACAGTTCAAAAAAGATATACTGCCCTACTTAATGGTATTCCAAAATTAAAAGAAGGGGAAATCAATTTACCATTACGCGTTGATCTAGATAACAGACCCATGCAGTTAGTTTGTTATAAATATGGTAAAACAGCGATTACAAAATGGAAAATCGCCGAAATTAAAAATAACAAAACGCGTGTTCATTTTTACCCTATTACTGGCAGAACGCATCAATTAAGGATGCATGCTGCACATCAAATGGGACTAAACTGTCCCATTGTTGGAGATGATTTATATGGTGAAGCATCTAACAGACTGCATTTACATGCGGGATACTTACAATTCATTCATCCCGTAAAAAAAACAAAAATTGAATTTACTAAAGAAGCAGATTTCTAATTATTTAAGAATTCTGACCGGTTTTACATTTTTATTTTCTGAAGCAGTTACCTCTAATAAATACATGCCTTTAATTAAATCAA
>JBELHJ010000021.1:0-36558 GCA_042091495.1 Bacteroidota bacterium | reverse complement strand
TTTTTATTTTCTGAAGCAGTTACCTCTAATAAATACATGCCTTTAATTAAATCAAAAACTTCAATACTATAGTTTCCTTGAAACACACCTTGCTTGATGACTTGTCCAGATATGTTGTATAGTTTATAAGCTTTTAACGGTTCTGATGGATTTAATTTAATAAAATCACCAACAGGGTTACGTTCTAAACCAAGTTTTAACTCTCTAAATGATTCTGTATTTAAACCATCATCTAATGTGATTGTTTTAAGATCCATATCTACTATTAGGTTGTAGGTACCACTATCCCCAATAAATTTAAAATTTGAGTCATCATCCAAACTATCTACTAATAATGGATCTATTACATAAGCAAGATTTTGAAAATGAGTATAATTTAAACCAGAACCCCAATTAGTAAGAGTAGTAAAAAACCTAAAATTTGCATCACCTGAGGCATCAAGATTTACTTCACCCGATATTATATTATCATTTTTACATTCAATAATTCCTGGATTATCCCAAGACCAACCATTATCTGCTATCGCAGCGCCTACTAAATACAACTTATCATAGTCACACTCATCTGAACTAAAAGTAGATTCAAGTGTAATTGTTTTTAAATTCATATCTAATGTGATATTGTAAACTCCACTTTCACCAATAAATTTAAAATTTGAATCACCATCATCATTTTTTTCTAGAAGAGGATCTATAGTATAACCAAGATTTTCAAAATATGGATAATTTAAGCCAGAACCCCAATCTGTAGGAGTTGTAAAAAATCGGAAATTAGAACCTCCTGAGGCATCTAAATTTACTTCACCAGAAATTATATTATCACCTATACATTCAATAATTGTTGGATTTCCCCAATCCCAACCATTATTTGCAATTGCAGCACCTACTAAATACAACTCACTAAAATCACAATCTACCAAACTAAAAGTAGTAGAAACCACATCATTCTCATAGACTGCCTCAAAAACATAATCACCTAACATATCACCTTCACTCAAGCTTATAGTCCACATCCAATATGAACCGTAATAATTATCGTTAAGAGTTTCATCCCAATTATAAATTATAGTCCCATCTGGTGCTGTTACAGAAAGATTCATAACACTACCAACATACTGGTCTCGTAAGTAAGTAGCCAAGAATATGGTTTCATTATAACTAAACACACTTGCTTTATTAGTGATTTCTGTATTGGGACATGCTGGAAACTGTGGTGCTGCATCATGTGTTAGAACTGCATTTAAATTAGGATTAGTATAGGGTTTTTGAGTTTCCCACCAAGAATTTGCATTAATAGTATTACAATCCCCTGCATGAGGGTCTATTAGCGTTCCATTTCCGTCATATACTTCAAAATGTAAGTGAGGTCCTGTAGAATATCCTGAACTGCCTATTACTCCTAAATACTCACCTTGAGCGACAGTGTCCCCAACTGCTTTTTCAGTTAGAGATCCAGATTTCATATGACCATACCAAGCAATACTTCCATCAGCATGCATGACATAAACGGCATTCCAACCCCCGTTTGAAAAATCACAATTCCTATCGTAATTACCGTCACGTTTATCAATAATTTGTCCTGCTGCTGCAGCCACAATTTCAGCTTGATTATCATCCATCATTTTATACGAAAATGGCCAAGTATAGATGTCAATTCCCTGATGATTGTAACCACTTTCGGTATCGTAAGTTCGAGATCCACAATTGTAATCTTCAATACTGTTAGGTGCATTTTCGTCATGGTCAAAATAATTAGAAATACTCCATATATCATTGTAATTAAAACCATCTGCTTGTTTAACAGGCCATTTTAAAGTAACAGTACTTCTATTTGATGAGGGTATTAATTGTCCCGAAGCTCTTAAGGCTTCAATACTAGTCTCTATATCCGTTTTAATTTGTAAATATTCGTCAGGAGAATAACAATTAATTTTTTCAGCATTAAATGTTACTTGACCTCCTTCAATATTAGACAAAGGCGCTTTTTGAGCAAAACAAAAGCTAAAGCCCAATAACAAAATAAAAATTTTCATTGCATTAAGACGAGTTGGTTAGATTATAAATTTAAGTATTATTTTTTTACCAACTTTAATCCATTAGATTCAATACTAATTAGTCTTGATTTATATAGGTTTCCAATAGCTTTTTTAAAACTTTTTTTACTCATTTGCATCACCTCACGAATTTCTTCAGGATCTGATTTATCAGTTAATTCTAAAAACCCGCCATGATCTTCAATGGCATTTAACAACAACTCAGCGTTAGGCTCAAGACTTCTATATCCAAATTGACCCAGTGCTACATCTAATTTGTTTCCTGGCCTAATCTTTTGAACTACGCCTTTTAGTTGATCACCTACATTGATATCTTGAAAAATTTGATCTTTATAAACCAATCCCAAGTACATTTTGTTTACAATTACATACCAGCCAATTTCCGACGGATGAGAAACCACCAGATCTACTTCATCATATAAAGCTACAGATAAATTATCATTACTTAAAAAACGATTGGTTTTACTTGAAGCTACCAAACGATCGGAAGACTCATCTAAAAAACAATACACCAGATACCACTGCCCTTTTTGCATCTTAAAGGCTTGCTCTTTGAAAGGACAAAATAATTCTTTAACTAAGCCCCAGTCTAAAAAAGCGCCATGTTTATTAACATCATTACATCGAAGCAATGCAAAATTGCCTTTTGTGATGTAAGGCTGATCTGTCACAGCAACAGGACGTTCATCATTATCCAAGTAAACAAATACATTGATTTGATCACCTATTTCAAATGTTTCTGGAATATATCTATTGGGAAGTAAAACTTCGTTACCATCCTTGTCACCAAGAAAAATACCTGGCTCGGTTACTCTTAGAATGTCAAGAGTGTTGTAATCGCCTAATAAAATCATGAGACAAAAATAATTTAAAAAAACCTATGAAGGGTTTAAAAAAAGAAGAAAGATTAAAGACGAAAAATAGTATTGAAAAGTAAAAAAACTAAAGAAAAATATAAAATGAAATCTACAAAATTTAAGGGAATTCTAATTTTTTTTAAAAATTTCATTGTATTAAATATTAAAAGGATAATTTAAAAAAAATTATTAAAATACATGTAATCAGAATGTTAACTTTAATAAAAAAAGTTAAATTTATTAAAATTTTTAGCTAACATATAGTATACCACTACTCTGTATTTTTTTCTATTTGTCCGCCCATAAATATTTAAAACATTATGGATGGCATCATACAACCCCTTATGGTCATCTAAATCAAGTTTTTTGATTAAAAACTGATTTTTAACAGTAACTATTTCCTTTTGTTCTAAACTAGAGACTGTAGACGAATCCATATTATATATAGAAGGTCCACACCCAATGGTAATAGCACTAAGTACTTTTAAATTGGGAACTTCGTCAAAATATTTTTCAAGATCAATAATGTATTTTTCAATAAGTAATTCTCTTTTATTCATTTTTAAAATGATTATGATAAAAATTTAAGGTATTCCAACAGATAGTAATCATTAAGATCCTTGGGTGTAAATATCTCAAGAAGCATAGGCGTGTTAGATGGTTGAAAAAAGTGTTGTAATTTTTCTTTTAATTCATTCGTTGATGATGCTGATTGATAACCTACTCCATGCATTTCACACAAATTTGAAGCATTTAAATTATGGGTGGTTTCAAAAAATATATCATAATAGTCTGCTCCTTTGTTGCCTGGTAAAATTCTAAAAATGCCTCCACCTGAATTATTGACTATAATAACACGAAATGATGCTGGAATGTAGTTATTCCAAAAAGCATTACTGTCATAAAAGAAACTTAAATCACCAGTAATAAAAATAGTTTGATCTTTATTGACTATTGCTGCCCCAATTGCAGTACTAGTACTCCCATCAATACCACTTGTACCTCTGTTACAAAATACCTTAATTGATGAATCTAGATTAAATAATTGTGTGTACCTAACAGATGTACTATTACTTAATTGTAAGTTAATATTCTGAGGTAAATTTTTTATTAATATTTCATAAACTTTCAAATCACAAAAATCAAGCGAGCTCAAATATTCATTATGTCTTGATTCTCTGTATTTAAAAACATTTAACCACGTCGACTCGTAATTACTGGCAGTGGAGATATCAAATGATTTTATAAAAGAATTAAAAAATTCATCTAAGGATAAAGTAAAACGTTTATCTAAAACAAAAAATGTATCATTAGCCCTTGTATAACCAACATGCCAATGCTGATTGGGTTTAAATTGTCTCAAAAAAGCTTTAATTTTTTTTGAAACAATCAATCCACCAATAGTAACAACAATTTCAGGCTTTAAATTTTCAAATTCATCATTATTTAATGGTACAATTAAATTATCGATTCCATATATAAATTTAGGATGATGAGTATTCGAAGTAGTTTCTGTCATTACTAAAACAGAAGGATCAGTTGCCAAACTGTCAATCATCGCTGGATTAAGCAATCCAGGAGCACCCACCCCTATAATCACTAACTTCTTTTTTGATTTTTCCCACTCGTACTTATATCTAGACAAATCAACAGATGGGAATGTAGGGGTTTGAATTTCTAATGTTTTAGGAATGACACTTAATGAATTTTCTATACCATAAAGCGGTTCATTAAATGGAATGTTAATATGAATTGGTCCTTTATTCTGAATACTAATTTTTAAAGCTTGATTAATTAATCTATTGTTAGATTCTATATTATGTTCATTAAGATTAGCTTCAAATAAAACATGGCTTTTAAAAACACCTTCCTGATTAATGGTCTGCCCATCACCAATTCCAATAAATTGTTTTGGTCGGTCTGCAGATAAGACCAATAATGGTATTTCGCTGTAATAGGCTTCTGCAATAGCAGGATAGTAATTTAGTAAAGCACTACCAGATGTGCATAACAAGGCTACAGGATGGCTAACTTGTTGAGCAATTCCTAGAGCAAAAAAACCAGCACTTCGCTCATCTACAATACTATAACATTCAAAAAAAGAATCGTGAGTAAAACCAATAGTCAATGGTGCGTTCCTACTACCAGGTGATATAACTATATGCTTTACATTCTGAGATTTTAGTAAAGTAGTGGTCAATTGAGATAAAATATGACTCGAGTATTTCATAGCTCAACAAATATAATAATGGGATTTTTAATTAGTGGTTTAACTACAAAATACTTGATAATGTTTCTGACTTATTTTGAAGTTCTTTCCATTCATTGTCAGGATTTGAATCTTTTGTAATTCCTGCTCCAACAAAAATAGAGTATTTACTTGCAGTAATTTCCATACATCTAAGATTCACAAATAGCGTTGTTTTATTTAAAACCCTATTGTAAGCGTTATTTTCAATATTTTTTCTGTTTGGATTTCTTACGGAAACGCTTTTCATATTAACTTCTCCAAAAAAACCTGTATAAAATTTTCTATCGTAAGTTTCATTGTCTTCAATGTATTTACTCGCTATGTCGGAAGGAAAACCACATACTGCTGGTGTTGGATGTAAAACTTTAATTAAATCCCTGAGTGATGAATCTGCATTTAAAACCCCAGTAATTTTTGTTTTTAAATGCCATAAACTTCCAGCTTTTACGTTTTGTATAGGATGAATACTTACAGTTGAAGCTAAAATATTTAATTGTGAACTTATATAATCTGTAACAATACTTTGCTCTTCAATTTCTTTAGTGGTCCAATGAGGTTTATTATCCAGCCTTTGTTTTAATGTACCGGCTAATGACATGGTAGAAAAACGATTTGCTTCTAACTCAAGAAGCGTCTCTGGTGAAGCACCCATCCAAATTCCATAATCAGGATGGTAACATATATAAACCATTGCCGATTGGTGGCGTTTTAGTAATTTAATAAATAACGATTTTAAATCTATTCCGTTTTTAACTGGAATGACTCTTGGGTAGGACAATACCACTTTTTCTAATGAAGAATTGGATATGGTGTCCAATGCACTTGAGACCATATCTTTAAAAAATTGGCCATCAGAGATCCAATTTAATTCTATTGAATCATTTGTTGCATCTAAATCATTAAAATCTATGGAAGCTTCTAAAAATTCAGAATGTTTGTATGGAAAAAAAATATTCTCCTTTTGATCATAACTTGACATAATAAATCCAGGCTCATCAAAATCAACATATTTATGATAAGTGTCGTCTTTTTGAAAAAAACACTTTACATAGTCTGAATTAGGAAGATTATATGCTACAAAAGGTAACTTATTATCAATATGGGATTGAATGTCAGTAAAAAGCGTATCTAAAGTCATTACTTTCGCTTTGGAAGAGATATAGTAGATAGTTTACAAACTGAAATTAGTTGATTCTGTTCATTGGTAACACGAATATCTAGTAATTGTGTCGTTTTACCCTTATGAACAAATGTAGCTTTGGCATATACAAATCCGGACTTAACCGATTTAAGATGATTTGCACTAATCTCAATACCTCTTACTATCAAATCTTTAGAATGTAAAAATATATTTGATGCAAAACTCCCAACAGATTCCGCTAGAGCAACCGTAGCCCCACCATGTAAAATACCATCAGGTTGATAAACTTTCTTTGTTACAGGCATACGAGCGACCAGAAAATCTTCACCAAAATCAACAAGTTCAATGTCTAAGGTTTCCATTAGAGTGTCTTTGCAAACAGCATTTGCTTTAGCTAGTACTTCAGATTTTGGTAATTCATTAATATTCATATAGAGTGTACTTTTGAGTATTTAAATATCTTTACATAATAGCTTGGTAAAAATACAAAACCACTTGAAATTTTTATGTCAATGGAAAAAGAAGTTTCATTTAAAACAAATAAGACATACAGTACATTAAATACTATCGATAAAAATCAAAACATTTGGTTTGCTTGTCATGGAATTGGACAATTAAGTCATTATTTTTTAAATAATTTTTTAAATATTCCAAAAGAAAAAAATTATATAATAGCTCCGCAAGCACCAAGTAAATACTACCACTCAACTCAAACAAAACGTGTTGGAGCATGTTGGTTAACTAAAGAAAACACCCAACTAGAACAACGTAATATTTTTAGATATTTTGATGAAATATTAAACCAAGAAAAACCGGTAACACCTAATATATTTATGGGATTTTCGCAAGGTGTTTCGGTTATGCTTAGATATTTAGTTTATAAAAAGTTAAATGTAAATGACATTGTAATTATGTCCGGTAAAATACCTGAAGAACTTAAAGAATCAGATTTTAATTTTCTTTCTAAGAAAACTAAAGTGTGGCTAAGTTATGGTCTTAGTGACCCGTTACTTAATAATAAACTTATTGATATTGAAATTAATAAATCGAGACAACTTTTTGGAAAAAGATTAAATATTATGGCATTTGATGGTAAGCATGAAATAGATCAAGAACTTATTTTAAATCTTGGTAATAGTTAATCTACTAATTCAGCTACTATTGCTTTAACTGGGCGAATAGATTTGGTGTACTCTATACTAGGACCTGCCACCCAAACCGTTTTGTAAGTAGCCTTAAACGCAGCATTTTGAGTTGCTTTCATTCCTATGGAAAAACGAATCATTTTGACCCATTTTTTAAGGCGTTTGTTTTTATTTAATAGCGCTTCATACCATGGTTGTTTGGTACCAATTTTTTGAACATAAGGCGTATTAATAACAGTGCAAGGTGTACCAGAAATACGCTCTGTTACCACAATATCTTTACCTCCATAATCAACACAAGCTTGCTTATAAGCCTCAGAAACATCAGATTCAATTGAAGCTATAAAAGGACTACCAACAGATACTCCTGCAGCTCCATATGACAGTATTTGCTCTATGTCTGATTTACACCCAACGCCCCCTGCTGAAATAACTGGGATTTTACATTCGGATTTTATTGAAGAAATTAAAGCCTCAGGTCCCTTTCCTCCCCTATGACCTCCTGCTTGATTATTAACGGCTATAATAGCATCTGCACCTAAATGCTCTACCTTTTTTGCAAATTTAACATCAACAACATCACAAAATACTTTGATACCTTTTATTTTAGCTTTTTTAATAGTTTCCTCAGGGCTACCTAGTGAGGTAATAATAAAATCACACCCATATTCACAAAGCACCTCTAATTGGTCTTTGTATTTAAAATTTGATTTATTGACAATAAGGTTAAATCCAAATGCACCTCCTGTAACCTTTGCTTTTTGTAGTGTAATTATGGCGGCCTTAAGTTCATCTAAAGTTCTGTAGTTTAAAGCTGGTATACAACCTGCAATTCCACTATTCATAGCTTCTATAACCATTTTAGTATTTGAAACCAAAAACATTGGCGCTTGTATTACGGGATGCTTAATATTTAATAAATCACTAAGAGAATTCGCCATAAAATTTATAATGATGTGCTTTCAAATATACACTTTGTATTTAACTGAACAGGAAAAAATTAAAATAAAAAAAGCACAGTCAAGGGACTGTGCTTTTTTTCTATAAAACTAAGTGTTATTACTTAACTTCTTCAAAATCTACATCTTCAACATCGCTAGTCTCAGAGCCTTCTGAACCAGACTCTTGAGCATTTGCATCCGCTCCAGAAGCACCTTGAGCCTCAGCTTGAGCTTTATACATCTCCTCACTAGCTTGCTTCCATGCTTCATTGATTTTTTCAAGAGCTGGATCAATTAATGCTAAATCTTTAGATTCATATGCTTTTTTAAGCTCTTCTAAAGCCGCCTCAATTGGAGCCTTTTTATCATCAGATAATTTATCACCAAACTCTTTTAGTTGTTTTTCAGTTTGGAAAATCATACCATCAGCGTTATTGAGTTTATCAGCTGTTTCTTTTGCTTTGGCATCTGCTTCTGCATTAGCTTCTGCTTCTTGCTTCATTTTCTCAATTTCTTCTTCAGTAAGTCCCGATGAAGCCTCAATTCTAATGTTTTGAGATTTACCTGTTGCTTTGTCTGCAGCAGATACATTGATAATACCATTAGCATCAATGTCAAATGTAACTTCTATTTGAGGAACTCCTCTAGGAGCTGGTGGGATATCAGTTAATTGAAAACGACCAATAGTTTTGTTATCTGCAGCCATAGGACGTTCTCCCTGTAATACATGAATATCAACAGAAGGTTGATTGTCCGCTGCTGTAGAAAATACTTGCGATTTTTTTGTAGGAATCGTAGTATTGGCTTCAATGAGCTTAGTCATTACATTACCCATAGTTTCAATACCAAGTGATAATGGAGTAACATCTAAAAGAAGTACATCTTTCACATCACCAGTAAGAACACCACCTTGAATACCTGCACCTACAGCAACAACCTCATCTGGGTTAACACCTTTACTTGGTGATTTACCAAAGAAAGACTCAACAGCAGCTTGTACAGCAGGTATACGCGTAGAACCTCCTACAAGAATTATTTCATCGATATCACCAGTAGATAATCCAGCAGCTTTAAGTGCCGATTTACAAGGTTCAATAGTACGTTTTACTAAATCATCTATTAATTGTTCAAACTTAGAACGGGTTAGAGTTCTAACTAAGTGTTTTGGACCACTAGCTGTCGCTGTGATGTAAGGCAAATTAATTTCTGTTTGTGCAGAAGCTGACAATTCGATTTTAGCTTTTTCTGCAGCTTCTTTAAGACGTTGTAAAGCCATTGGATCTTGTTTAAGGTCCATGTTTTCTTCAGTCTTAAATTCGTCTGCCAACCAATTAATTATTTTTTCATCAACATCATCACCACCTAAATGTGTATCACCATCTGTAGAAAGTACTTCAAAAACACCATCTCCTAATTCTAGAATAGAAACATCATGCGTTCCTCCTCCAAAATCAAATACAACAATCTTTTGATCTGTACCTTTTTTGTCTAAACCGTATGCAAGAGCAGCAGCTGTAGGCTCATTGATAATTCTTCTAACTTTTAAACCAGAAATTTCACCAGCTTCTTTGGTTGCTTGACGTTGTGCATCGTTAAAATATGCTGGAACTGTAATAACAGCTTCAGTAACAGAATTACCTAAGTAATCTTCAGCTGTTTTTTTCATTTTCTGAAGAATCATAGCAGATAATTCTTGAGGCGTGTATAATCGTCCATCAATATCTACTCTAGGTGTATCATTATCACCTTTCTTGACAGTGTAAGGTACTCTATCTGCTTCTTTTTGAGACTCAGAGTACTTATTTCCCATAAAACGTTTGATTGAATAAACCGTTTTTGTTGGGTTAGTTACAGCTTGACGCTTCGCTGGATCACCAACTTTAATTTCGCCGCCTTCAACAAAAGCGATAACAGAAGGTGTTGTTCTTTTACCTTCAGCGTTAGGAATCACTACGGGCTCATTACCTTCCATTACAGAAACACATGAGTTGGTAGTTCCTAAATCTATACCAATTATTTTACTCATAATATATAATCTTTACTTAATGTGCATTAATATTAAACTCTATAACCTAATGACAATCATTGTGCCATCTCTAGTTTTATGACAAGCTGTCATGATTTGTATAAAGCGAAAAACAATTTATGTTAAGTTCTTATAGCATGTTCGAACAAAATGCCTATTAATTTGCTAATTTTACAACCTTAAATAGATTTAAAGAATGTCTACTTCAAAAAAAGAATATAAAAGGGTTACTGTAAAGTCTCTTGTTGAGATGAAAACTCATAATGAGAAAATTTCAATGTTAACTGCTTATGATTATACAATGGCTAAAATTGTTGACTCTGCAGGAGTTGATGTCATATTAGTTGGCGACTCTGCAAGTAATGTTATGGCTGGTCACGAAACCACATTGCCAATAACCTTAGATCAAATGATTTATCATGCCTCTTCAGTAATTAAAGCTGTTGAGCGTGCTTTAGTAGTTGTTGATCTTCCATTTGGAAGTTATCAAAGTGACCCTAAAGAAGCACTTAGATCCGCGATAAGAATTATGAAAGAAAGTGGTGGACATGCTGTAAAATTAGAAGGTGGAAAAGAAATTAAAGAATCTATAAAACGAATCCTTAACGCAGGTATTCCTGTAATGGGACATTTGGGTCTTACCCCTCAATCCATTTACAAATTTGGAACATATACCGTTAGAGCTAAAGAAGAAGAAGAGGCTAATGAATTAATCAAAAATGCCAAAATGTTGGAACGCGTTGGTTGTTTTGCGGTTGTTTTAGAAAAAATTCCTGCCAAATTAGCAAAAAAAGTAGCAGAACAATTATCAATACCTGTTATAGGTATTGGTGCTGGTTCTGGAGTAGACGGTCAAGTTTTGGTTCTACATGATATGTTAGGAATGACTCATGAGTTTAACCCAAGGTTTTTAAGACGCTACTTAAATCTTTTTGAGGAAATGACTTCTGCTATTACTCAGTATGTTGATGACGTTAAATCGGTTGACTTCCCAAACGAAAAGGAACAGTATTAGTGAATAAAATAGTATCCAACACAGAAAATCTTCAGGTTATATATGAAGATAACCACATTATTGTAGTAAATAAACGTGTTGGTGATATTGTTCAAGGTGACCGGACTGGAGATAGACCATTAAGTGATATTGTAAAAGCTTATTTAAAAAAAAAATACAATAAACCTGGTAATGTATATTTAGGGGTTGTTCATAGACTAGATAGACCAACTACAGGAATTGTTCTTTTTTCAAAAACAAGTAAAGCCTTACCTAGACTTAATAAAATGTTTGCCGAAAAATCAGCTCATAAAACATATTGGGCTATGGTAAAGAATTGTCCTACTAAGAACAAGGACACTCTGGTTCATTGGTTAAAAAAGAATCCAAAAAACAATAAAAGTAACGCGTATTTAAAAGAAGTTACTGGAAGTAAAAAAGCTACTTTACATTATAAAACAATAAAAAAACTAGACCAGTATTGTTTATTAGAAATCGAACTTGAAACTGGGCGTCATCATCAAATCAGAACACAATTAGCAGCTATAGGTAGTCCTATTAAAGGTGATTTAAAATACGGATTCAATAGAAGTAATACTGATGGAGGAATTCATCTTCATGCAAAAACTCTTAAAATATCTCATCCCATTACTAAAGAATTAATGACTTTTAATGCCCCTTTACCCAAAGATAACTTATGGCAAAATGTAAAGACCTCATAAGTAACATTTAATTAACGGAATGTTAATTATTAAATCTTTTCAAAACCTACAGAGGGCATTAATTTTGTACTAGAATTGTATTCGTTATATACGTTGTTTGTTATTGGGAGTTATTTTGAAAAAAATGACTCCTTTTTTATGGTGCTAACCAAGCCTGTCTATCTAAACTTCTGTACTGTATAGCTTCTGAGATATGATGTGGCATAACATTTTTTTTAGGTTCTAAATCTGCTATTGTTCTGGAAAGTTTTAAAATTCTGTCATAGGCTCTAGCTGACAAATTAAGTTGCTTCATAGCATTTTCGAGTAATGTTAGTGATGCGTCTGAAAGTCTGCAATACTTTTTTATATGAGAAGATTGCATTTGGGCATTGTAATGAATACCAATATGATTTTCAAAACGCTGTGTTTGGACGGCGCGTGCTTTAATCACTCTAGATCTTATCGCTGATGAACACTCGGCAGTATCTTTTGATGCTAATTTTTCAAAGGGTACAGGATTGACTTCAATATGAATATCTATTCTATCTAAAAGTGGACCAGAAATTTTACTCAAGTAGCGTTGCATTTCATATGGAGTTGATTTTACAGGAGCATCATCATTATTAAAGTATCCAGAGGGACTAGGATTCATACTTGCTACTAGCATGAAACTTGAAGGGTAAGTAATATTAAATTTTGCTCGTGATATGGTAACCTCTCTATCTTCTAGTGGTTGTCGCATAACCTCAAGAACGCTTCTTTTGAATTCTGGCAGTTCATCTAAAAAAAGAACACCATTATGTGCTAATGAAATTTCTCCTGGCTGAGGGTATTGGCCACCTCCAACTAAGGCAACATCACTAATAGTGTGGTGTGGGTTTCTAAAAGGACGTTTTGTTATAATGCCAGAACCTTCTATTGTGCCTTGTATAGAGTGTATTTTTGTTGTTTCTATTGATTCCTCCATAGTCATTGGAGGCATGATGGTTGAGAGTCGTTTAGCTAACATAGATTTCCCTGAACCTGGTGGACCAATTAGAAGCAGATTATGACCGCCAGCAGCAGCAATTTCCATACAACGCTTAACACCAAACTGTCCTTTAACATCAGAAAAATCAAAGTCAAACTGATTAAAATGTGAACTAAAAATATTTTTAACATCTCTCTTATAGGGGATTAAAGGTTTTGATTTATCAAAAAACCCAATAACTTCCGATATATTTTTAACACCATATACGGTAATACCTTCAACAATTGCTGCTTCTTGAACATTTTGGACAGGAACAATAACAGCATTAAATCCTGAATTTTTTGCATTTAAAGTGATAGGTAAAACCCCCTTAATAGATTGAAGATTGCCATCAAGAGATAATTCTCCCATAATTACAATGTCTCCTATCCCTTCAGATTTTATTTGATTTGAAGCAGCTAAAATCCCCATAGCTATCGGTAAATCATAGGCACTACCCTCTTTACGAACATCTGCAGGCGCTAAATTTATAGTGACTTTTTTTCCAGGAATCTTAAACCCATTATTTGATAGTGCTGAGGCTATTCTGTAATTACTTTCTTTAATGGCATTATCTGGAAGTCCAACTAAATGATAACCTATACCCTTACTAACATTAACTTCAACGGTTATTATTGATGCTTCTACACCAAATAATGCACTGGCATAGATTTTTTTTAACATAAAAACTAAGTTTAATGTCTATAAATTACAAAAAAATTAAGACTATAAGAATTTTTATAACGATAAGTTACCTAACCTAATCAATTTAACTCTGGGAACTAATTATCTTAAAGTCCTTTTGTTACTTCATTAAGTCGTTCCACTTTTACTTCAAAATCACCTTTAATTTTCTTTCTGAATGTATTAAGATTTAATACCAATTTATTAATATACTCAGGGATAATATCTTCTAAAAATTGTCTTATTCTTTTCGCTGTAGTTGGTGATTTACCGTTAGTAGAAATAGCAATTTTAACATTCCCTTTAGTTACAATACCACCCATATAAAAATCACATTGGTTTGGAGTATCAGCAATATTTACTAACAGATATCGCTTTTTGGCATCTTGGTTAATTTTAAGATTTGTAGCCTTACTGTCTGTACAACCTACTACTATATGTCGATTACTTAAATCTGATACATCATAGGACTTTTTTGTAAGCTTAACCGTTTTGTGTTTATTGGCAAGTTGAACTAGGTCTGAATGAAATGTTTCTGAAATAATTTCAACATTAGCTCTAGGACTTGATTTAAGAAGAAATGTTAATTTTTCTAGACCAACATTACCGCCTCCTACTATTAAAACATTCAATTCATTAACTTTCAAAAAAACAGGATACAATTCGTTGGTTTCCATTTTATTAGTATTTTTAACAAAGTATAAATAAACATATTTATTTTAAAAAAAAATAAAACAACATCAACTTAAATTTATTTTGAAAAGCAATAAAACATTGGTAAAGAAAAAAGCCTTTCAAGATGAAAGGCTTTTAAAAACTAAAACTAAATACTAACAAATCATGTAATACTTTGTTTAAAGATACTTTAAATAAGTTAAACAAATTAGTATTTAATCTAATTATTAACATTTTTTTAGGAATGTTTATTTCAAAGTGATTGTTAGGTATTGGTTTGAAGAATCAGAGCACATGAAACGTTTATCAAAGCGTTTACCTATTATCCAAACTACTTTATCATCAGAAGTAAGTATCCAAGTGTGTTCTTTTTCCAACAAGGACATTTTTTCATCTTTAAAATATTTACTCACCTTTTTGCGTCCTTCCATTCCTAAGGGATAAAAATAATCGCCTGGCTTTGATAATCTTACTTTTAATGGAAATCTTAACTTACAAAAATCCAAACAGATGGTATGTAGTGATTTCTTATTAGAGGGGTTTCCTTCTAAACTAAAATGTAAAACCCCGGAGGGTATGGTTACGGGTGAATCTATGCTAATGATTTCAAAACCTTTTTGATCTGTAGTTAATAACTCAGATAAAATTAATTCATTCCTATCTTTTAACAATCGATGGGTCTCTGACTGCACATATTTTCCTGATTGTGCATCTAGTAGTGATAAAATATCATCCCATTGAGAAAAACCGTATGAATTATAAGTATGATATAAGTAAGGCTTTGGGTTGGATTTGGACTTAAAACTATCTATATCATAATGAACTCCAAGATCATTAACCCCTTTAATAGCATTGTCCATGAAATCATCCATTGCTAATTCTACTAAATCGGATGTGTCATTTAAATAATTTATGGTCTTTTTAAAATTCTGAATTAGTTTTGGATTTATAATTTTTAATTCTGGAATAATGTTATGGCGAATTTTATTTCTGAGATATTTTGTAGAGGCATTAGAACGGTCTTCTCTCCAAGCCAATTTAAAATCCTTAGCAAAAGATTCAATATCTGATCTTGTAAAAGGCAATAATGGTCTAACTATATTGTCATTTACTGAAGGAATTCCTAATAAGCCCTCAATTCCCGTTCCTCTGGTCAAATTAATAATAAATGTTTCCAAGCTATCATCAAGATGATGTGCTGTTAAGATATATTTAAAATTAAGTTGGGTGCTTAAATCATTAAACCATTCATAACGAAGTGTTCTCGCTGCCATTTGAATAGAAACACCATTTAATTCAGAATAATTAAGGGTGTCAAAATGCTGAACAAATACCTCAACATTAAGCGAATCACCTAACTCATTAATAAACAGCTCATCAGCATCACTTTCTTCCCCTCTTAGGTTAAAATTGCAATGCGCAATCGCAAAATTATAATTTGCTTGTTTACACAAATGTGTTAAAACAATACTATCTATTCCACCAGAAACAGCAATTAAAAACTTGGAATTATTTAAAAATTTTAAATTAGAATCAACATGTAACTTGAAGTCGTGAAGCATAATAAATCATTAAATCACCATAAAAATTATTGATTAAGTGCTAAATTCATTGCCTGAGCTTTAATTAAACACTCATCATATTCAAGGTTGGGGTCACTTTTGGAAGTTATAGCACTTCCTACAGAGAAAGATACATATTTATTTGAATCGTTGTAAAGAATACTTCTTATAATTACGTTAAAATCAAAATCATTTGAAGGTGAAATGTAACCTACAGCACCTGAGTATACACCTCGTTTTGTTTCCTCAAGTGCTTCTATAATTTTCATAGCAGATACTTTTGGTGCTCCTGTCATACTGCCCATTGGAAAAGTAGACGAAATTATATCTACAGGATGTGTTGATTCTTTCACTTTTGATGAAATAGTAGAAATCATTTGATGTACTTGATCAAAAGAGTAAACTTCACATAACTCTTTAACTACCACAGATCCTTTAATTGCAGTATGAGACAAATCATTTCTTACCAAATCCACAATCATAATATTTTCAGAACGCTCTTTACTATTAGCTCCTAAATTATGTCTTAATGTATAATCTTCGGTATGATCAATCGATCTTTTGGCTGTGCCTTTAATAGGTTGTGAAATGATTTCATTACCTCGCTTAGCTATGTAGCGTTCTGGTGATGCAGACATAATATATTTATCCCCATTTTTTACAAAAGAAGCAAAAGGAGGCTTAGAGATCTTATTCAAATGATTATATACATTTAAAGGGGAAATTTTTGTGTTTGTAGCAAAAAATTCTTGACAAAAATTTGCTTCATAAATATCACCTCTGTGGATATAACTTAACATTTGATTTACCTTATCCAAGTATGATTCTTTAGAAATTCTAGATTGGATTTCGATGTTTTTTGAAGATTTATCCTTGGCTAGTATTTCAATTTTAGAAATAATTTTAAAATCTGAATTGACTAAATTCTTTACAGTTTCGTGATATTTAAAAGTAATGGTATCGTCTTTTAAAAAAAACAACCTTTTGGGTTGAAACATGTGAAGCTCGGGGAAATCTAAACCATCAAAATTTGAAGAGGATAGTTTTTCAATACTATTTTTTAAATCATAATTTAAATGTCCAAAAACCCAATCATTTATTTCTTTTTGATAACGTTTTAATTCTTTAAACGCAGATTTTGAATTTGTTGATAAAACAGATAACGCATCAACAGCTAGAACAGCATCATACTTACCATAAGTTTGGTTGTACGAGTTTGAATCTAACCAAACAATTTCATCAAACTTTCTACTCCATTCTAAAAGCTGTGCTTTGAATTTAGGAATATTATCAATCTTAAAACTTTTTGCAATGCGCACAATCAAAAATTAAAAACCACAAAGTTACCAAGATTTATAAAATAGCAAATTATAATTTCTTGTTGCCTTTTAATCTAACTACATAACAATCTTTAAAACCTTTATTTACTAATGATTTCTGGTGTAATCTTGCATCATTTTCATTATTAAATACCCCACTAAAATATCGTTTATAGTTATCGTCGTAATAATTTGAAAAAACACCATCAATTTTGTTAAATTTTAGAGTTTTATCATTCCCTTTGTTTGCACTTATTTGAACAGTGTAAATCACTTTAGTATTTGAAGATGAAAAATCATAATTATCAGAAGGCTGAACATTTACAGATTCATCTTTTTCAATGGTTTCTGATTGTTCTTTATCCTTTATGTCTTCAGTTGTATCAATAACTTCAGCTATTGGAGTTTCTTTTAATTCTACTGAATCATTAGACTTTGGTTTATCAATATTTTCAGAAGAAACAGTTAGTACTACCTCTGATACTTGATCTGTTACTTGATCTGTTACTTGATCTGATACATTTTCAGATGAATCTTTGACAATGACGGAACGATTTAAATCAGACTGTACCCTTACCTTTTCAAGGTCATTAGCAACTATTCTAAAAACAGACCTTCTATTAAGTTCATGTTCATATTCAGAACAATTCACTCCATTTGAACAACGATTTAATAAACGAGATTCCCCATAACCCATTGCACTAAGACGGTCTGAAGAAATTCCTCTTTTCAACAACCAAACCATAGTTGATTGGGCTCTTCGATTTGATAAATCCAGGTTATAGGCGTCTCTTGCTCTTGAATCAGTATGAGATTCTATATGAATATTTAAATTGGGATACCTTCTAAGTGCATCAAGAACTTTATTTAGTTCAATTTCAGCATCAGGTCTAATATTAGCCTTATTTAAATCAAAATAAATAGGCTCAAGATCTAAAATACATCCTAAATCATCTTCGGGACAGTCTTGAGAAGTAAGTGTCATTTCCAATTCAACAACTTTACTTTGATCGAGTGTTTCAAATTGTTTTTCATCGAAAGAATAAAACACCCCATTTTCTGCTCTCACAATATACTTTTGATTACAGATAACTTCATCTGAAAAATTAAACACCGCGTCTTCACCAACATTAAGCTCTGAGAGTAGATTAAACCCATCATCAAACAATGATACTTTAGCTCCCGGAACTAGTGCTCCTGAGGTAACATCAATAACAGTCCCTGTTAAACTGGCGTTACAGGTTGATTTAAATCTATATATATCATCAGAAGTACTTCCTTTGTTTCCATCTCGGTTTGAAGAAAAGAATCCCATTCGTTTTTTTTCATCTATTGCAAATGCAAAATCATCAAACTCACTATTAATAGGTGAGCCAATATTTTTTGATGGCTCAGCTTTTCCAGTGATATCTAATCTTGACTTATAAATATCGTATCCACCAATGCCTGATTTTCCATTAGTGGCATAATAAAGTATATTTTTATCGCTCACAAAAGGGAAAGATTCTCTAGCCTCTGTGTTTATATTTACTCCAAGATTAACTGGGTTACCAAAAGACCCGTCTATGTATACATCTACATACCAAATATCTGACTGTCCATAAGAACCAGGCATATCAGATGAAAAATATAATTTTTTACCATCAGGACTTAAACTAGGATGTGCCACAGAATAATTGTCACTGTTAAATTTAAGTTCAGTAACATCTTCCCATTTATTGCCATTTTTTTTAGCCCTATAGAGTTTAAGTAGAATGGTTTTATTTTTATTATACCCTTCTTTGCCATCTGCATAATTATTTCTTGTGAAATACATATATCGTCCGTCTTTAGTAAAGGCAGCAGAGGACTCATGAAATTTAGTATTCACATCACCTAATATTGGGATTGGATCTTCTAATGTACCATCTGTATTAAGATATGCTGCATATAAATCTAAATATGACTCACCAGTCCATTTAAAAACATCGTCACCAACAGCATTGTTTGAAGAAGCATAAACCAAAACATTATCTCCCAAATAAGCTGCTCCAAAATCGGAAACCTCACTATTAATTCTCACTTTGGAAATTTCAAAATTATCAAGACTAGACATGATAGAATCTTTATAATTTGGATTACTATTAAAATCTGAAGAGATTAAAACATCACTAGATAATACCGCATAACGTTTCATAAGTTCATTTGACTTATCATAGTTTCCTAAAGACTTATTAGAAATCGCAGCCTTAAAAAAATAATCTGCTTCCAAGTCCTCTGGATAATTGCTAATTAAACGGTCATACCATATGGCAGCCATATCATACTGACTATTATAATAATAAGTATCTGCTAAAGATTTGAAAACCTCATCAGATTCGAAACCTTCATCAGTTAATTTCAACAAAACCTCTCTGGCCTCCATGAAGGCATATTTATCAAATTCCTTATTAACTAAATTCATTTGAGATTTTTGAGCTAATGATTGACTAGATATCATCATCAAAGCTCCAACTAAAATTATATAAGTATTTATTTTAAACTGTTTCATTGGATTGGGATTTTAAAAGAATCTTGGTGAAATAGCTTTCGCTTGTTTACTTAATACATCAAATCTAAAAATAAGTTCATATGAACCATTGCTGTAATCTTTCAAATCTGAAGTTTGATAGTCGTATGCTGCACCAATAAAAATATTGTCTGAAACTTGAAAACCTACAAGAGCACTTAAAGCTGCATCCCATCGGTACGCTGCACCAAGTGTAAATTTATTATTAAACATAAAATTAGCAGAGGCATCTATCTGTAAAGGAGCTCCTGATAAAGCCTTTACCATAGTCGCTGGCTTAAATTTTAAGCTAGAAGATAAATTAAAAACATACCCCCCAATAAAATAATAATGAACACGTTCAGCAGCTACAGAATCTGAACCTCCGGTGATTAAATTATTATCATCATAATGTCTTGTTGTTAAAAAATTAGGAACTGATAAACCGAGATAAAGATTATCTGTAGCATACATTATTCCTGCACCAATTTGTGGCTGGAGTTTATTATCAACATTGGTTTGAAAACGGGGATCCATGGCATCAAATAAATTAAGTTTGGTATAATCAATATTTAAAATATCTAAGCCTGCTTTTAATCCAAATGATAACTTACTGTGATATGAAGGATAAATTGTATAGGCGTAATCAACATTAACATTACTATCGGTTACCGGCCCTATTTGATCATGAACTACAGATAGTCCTAATCCCATATTTTCAGTTTTTCCCATTGGTGAGTTTACTGTGAAAGAGACTGTATTTGGAGCCCCGTTAATGTTAACCCATTGTGAGCGTCCAAGTAAGCCAAAACTTAATATTCCTCTAGACCCAGCATATGCAGGATTAATAATTTGAGTATTATACATATACTGAGTGTATTGAGGATCTTGTTGCGAAAACCCCAATGTGCTTATTAAAATTACTATTATAAAAAAGGCTTTAGTTCTCATAGTTTTAAAATTTTTAAATAACATCATTAGAGCTTAATTACGATTTAAGTATAAATAACCAGTATAAATCTTACGTCCGGGGTTTTCCCTATTAAACCTCAAGATGTAATAGTAGGTTCCTGCAGGCAGACGTTCACCTTTAGATATTGTCGTTCGTCCATCTGAATAACCAGTAAATACATTTTGAGTACCGTTTGAACCACCATAACCATATACAGAATAGATTAGTACACCCCATCTATTAAAAATCTGCATTCTGTTATTTTGGAAATTTTCTATCCCCTCAACTCTGAAGAAGTCATTATAACCATCTCCATCTGGTGAAATTCCATTAAAAATCTCTATAGCTGATTCCCCTTCAACAGAAGGTATTGTCGTTCTTGTTGGATCATCGGTCATATTGCCATCTGAATCATCACCATCATCACTCATATCTGAAATAGTAAGTCCTAATGGTGTTTCTGCAGAAGCTTCTGCACTGTTTTGAACACCTCCAGCATCAATTGCATCTTTATTAATTATAAATGAGGCTTTATAAACTGCTTCTTCTAAAGGAATTAACACACCTTCATTTGACCCTTTTGATGCACTATCGAAAATTGGGCCTGAACTTAATTCCAAGCTATCACCATCGTAATCAGAAAGCATGTCAACAATTTGAACATTCGTTAAAGTCACATCACCATCGTTGGTTACAGTAATCGTATAATCAATTGTATCATTTAATCCTATTTTTCCATCGCCGTTATCAATCATGCTATATGTTTTAACGACCTTAATTGATTCTTCTTGTGAAAATTCGTAAACCGTTGGATTATCAAATCCGTTATTAGTGTTACCATCATCAGAAATCGCAGTTATATCGTCAGAATCATCATTGACGTCACCTCCTGGTTTTTCAGCTTTGGCAGTAACTATATTAGAAATCTCGCCAGAATCAATATCATTTTGCGTTATCAAATAGGTTGCCGTGTAAGTAGCTGTCTGCTGCGCTGCTAGTTGTCCTTCTGGAATAACATTACTTGAACTATAAATTGGACCAGTAGTAAGGAATATTTGCTCACCATTTCCATTTTGCATAATATCATCAATTTCAATATGAGACAAGTTTATATTACCTGAGTTAGTCACCGAAATCGTATAAGTTATTTCATCACCTGCATTTGCTTTTCCGTTGTTATTAGTATCTTCAGATAACACTGCTGTTTTGATGATTGTTAACTCAGCATTGGATGAAATAACAGTTACTGTAGGATTATCATCACCATTACTTGAATCACCATCATCAGAAATATCAGTAACATCGTCTGAACTATCATTAACATCCCCATTAGGGCCTTCAGCAGAAACTGAAGCAGAATTACTTAAACCGCCTGCATTAACATCGTCCTGATTTGCGATATAAATGACTGTATATGTTGCAGTTTCTCCAGGATAAAGTATTCCTTCAGAAATAGTGTTTGTTGCATCATAAACTGCTGTTAAATTAGCAATAGCATTGCCATTTATATCGCTTAATAAATCAAGGACTTTAATATTTGTTAATGTAAATGGTCCGTTGTTAGACACTGATATGGTATATGTTAAACCATCACCAGCATCAACGCTTCCATTTTCGTTGTTATCATCAGATAATTGAACGGTTTTAATAACTTCAAGAGCATTAGAAAGATCACAAGCGTCATTTTTATTGGCATCTAAGTGATCTGCTATACCGTTATTATCGTCATCTTGTGGAACTAAATAGCCATCACTTCCAATCACTGTTCCATCTGAAGCAATTCCGGTACCATCTATAATTCCATCATCATTAGCATCTGTAAATCCGGCTTCAGTAACATCATTACAGCCATCACCATCAGCATCTAGATCTAAATAATCTGGGGTACCATCACCGTCGGTATCTACCGAATCGTCACCTTCATAACTATCATAAATACCGTCATTATCATTATCTAAATCTAAACTATCATCTATACCGTCGCCATCTATATCTTCAAGACATACCACTCTGTATGATGGATCTAAATGATCTGCGATACCATTATTATCAGCATCCATAGGGAAGCTGTAACCATCGCTTCCTGTGACTGTTCCATCAGCTGCTATACCTGTACCATCAACTACACCGTCACTATCGGCATCTGTAAAGCCTGCTTCTTGAGCATCGGTACAGCCATCACCATCAGAATCTGTATCTAAGTAATCTGGTAGACCATCACCATCGGTATCTACCGTATCATCTCCTTCATAAATATCGTAGATACCATCATTATCATCATCCAAATCTAATTCATCATTAATACCGTCATTATCAGAATCTTCAAAGCATGCTTCAAAGAAATTCGCATCTAAATGATCAGCAATGCCATTGTTATCTAAATCCTGTGGCAGTATGTAGCCATCACTACCTGAAACAGTTCCATCTGTGTTAATACCAGCTCCATCAACCAATCCATCTTCATCAGTATCTGTAAAGCCAGCTTCAATAGCATCAGAACAGCCATCACCATCAGAATCTAAATCTAAATAATCTGGTAAACCATCGCCATCGGTATCCACCGTGTCATCGCCTTCATAAGTATCATAAATACCATCATTATCATCATCTAAATCTGTAAGATCATCTATTCCATCGCCATCGGCGTCACCTTGACATGCAGATTGATCGTTAGAATCTAAATGATCAGCGATACCATTATTATTATTGTCTGCAGGAACAAAATAACCATCACTTCCAATAACAGTTCCATCAACAGCAATTCCAGAACCGTCAACAATACCATCGCCATCAGCATCGGTATAACCGGCCTCTTGAGCATCAGTACAGCCATCACCATCAGAATCTGTGTCTAAATAATCTGGAGTACCATCGCCATCGGTATCCACTGAATCATCTCCTTCATAAGTATCATATATTCCATCATTATCATCATCTAAATCTACATCGTCATTAATACCGTCATTATCAGAATCTTTATTACATGCACCATTAAAGTTTACATTTAAATGATCTGCAATACCATTATTATCTGTATCCTGAGGTAAAATATAACCATCACTTCCAGAAACCGTTCCATCAATATCAAATCCGTTACCATCTAAAATACCATCGCCATCAGCATCTGTGAATCCTGCCTCAATAGCATCAGAACAGCCATCACCATCAGAATCTAAATCTAAATAATCTGGTAAACCATCGCCATCGGTATCCACCGTGTCATCGCCTTCATAAGTATCATAAATACCATCATTATCATCATCTAAATCAGTAGCGTCGTCAATACCATCACCATCGGCATCTCCTTGACATGCAGATTGGTCATTAGGATCTAAATGATCAGCGATGCCGTTGTTATTATTATCGGCAGGTACAAAATAACCATCACTTCCAGAAACCGTTCCATCTGCATTAATACCAGTGCCATCAATTACACCATCGCCATCAGCGTCAGTGTAACCTGCTTCTTGAGCATCGGTACAGCCATCACCGTCACTATCAGTATCTAAATAATCTGGTATACCATCGCCGTCGGTATCCACCGTATCATCGCCTTCATAAGTATCATAGATACCATCGTTATCATCATCTAAATCAGTAGCATCATCAACACCATCACCATCGGCATCTTCATTACATGCTTCACTGTAGTTAGCATCTAAATGATCTGCAATACCGTTATTATCTATATCCTGTGGCAGTATGTAGCCATCACTACCTGCAACCGTACCGTCAGCATTAACTCCAGTTCCATCTAGAATACCATCGCCATTAGCATCTGTAAAGCCAGCTTCAATAGCATCAAAACAACCATCGCCATCTGAATCTAGATCTAAGTAATCTGGCGTACCGTCGCCATCAGTATCTACCGTGTCATCCCCTTCATAAGTATCATAGATACCATCATTATCATCATCTAAATCAGTAACATCATCTATACCATCGCCATCAACATCATCCTGACAAGCGCTCATGTCGTTTGGATCAAGATGATCAGCAATACCATTATTATTAGCATCTAATGGCACACTGTAACCATCACTTCCAATAACTGTTCCATCAGCTGCAATACCTGTACCGTCAACAATGCCGTCACCATCAGCGTCGGTGTAACCGGCCTCTTGAGCATCAGTACAGCCATCACCATCAGAATCAACATCTAGGTAATCTGGCATGCCGTCACCATCGGTATCAATAGTATCATCACCTTCATAAGTATCATAGATACCATCATTATCATCATCTAAATCCACATCGTCTTTGATACCATCGTTATCAGCATCACCAATACAGGCATCAAAATAATTCACATCTAAATGATCTGCGATACCATTATTATCTATATCTGCAACTGCTACATAACCGTCACTTCCAGTAATTGTTCCATCTGCAGCAACACCAGTACCATCAACAGTTCCATCAGCATCAGCATCAGTAAATCCAGCCTCTTTGGCGTCAGAACAACCATCACCATCTGAATCTGTATCTAAATAATCTGGTATACCATCACCATCAGTATCAACCGTATCATCACCTTCGACCGTATCCAAAATTCCATCATTATCGTCATCTAAATCGGTAGCGTCATCTATACCATCACCATCACTATCTTCCAAACAAGCTTGTGCGTAGTTGATATCTAAATGATCTGCTATACCGTTAGCGTCAGCATCTTGAGGTAATATATACCCATCACTTCCAGCAACAGTTCCATCTGCATTTATTCCTGTACCATCAAGTATACTATCGCCATCTGTATCGGTAAATCCAGCTTCAACAGTATCAGGACAGCCATCACCATCTGAATCTAAGTCTAAATAATCTGGAGTTCCGTCACCATCTGTATCCACTGTATCGTCACCTTCATACGTATCATAAATACCATCATTATCATCATCTAAATCCGTAATATCTTCTATACCATCACCATCAGCATCGTTTTCACAAGCACTCTTATCATTAGCATCTAAGTGATCAGCAATACCATTATTGTTAGTATCTGCAGGGATACCGTAACCATTACTTCCGGTAACGGTTCCATCAGCAGCAATACCCGTACCATCAACAATACCATCGCCATCAATATCTGTATAACCGGCTTCTTTGGCATCTGTACAGCCATCACCATCAGAATCGATATCTAAATAATCAGGAGTACCATCACCGTCAGTATCTATGGTATCATCACCTTCGTATGTATCATAAATACCATCATTATCATCGTCTAAATCGACATCGTCATTTACGCCATCTCCATCTGAATCAATGTTACAAGCTTGATCATAATTTGGATCTAAATGATCAACAATACCATTATTATCAAAATCTTGAGGCAGTTGATAGCCATCACTTCCAGCAACGGTTCCATCAGCATTTATTCCTGTACCATCAATTATACCGTCACCATTTTCATCAGTATAACCAGCTTCTAGAACATCTGGACAACCATCACCATCACTATCAGGATCTAAATAATCTGGTGTTCCGTCACCATCAGTATCCACTGTATCGTCACCTTCATACGTATCATAAATACCATCGTTATCATCATCTAAATCGGTAACATCTTCTATACCATCACCATCAACATCAGATTCACAAGCCCCTTTGTGATTCGCATCAAGATAATCATAGATGCCATTATTGTTAGTGTCGGCAGGAATACCATAACCATCACCACCAACAACGGTTCCATTGGCAGCAATACTAGTTCCATCAAGGATACCATCATTATCCGCATCGGTATAACCGGCCTCTTTAACATCAGGACATCCATCACCATCTGAATCTAAATCCAAATAGTTAGGAATACCATCATTATCTGTATCTACGGTATCATCACCCTCTGAAGTATCTAAAATACCATCGTTATCATCATCTAAATCAATGGCATCAACAATACCATCACCATCAGAATCTTCGTTACATGCCTGGTCGTTATTAAGATCTAAATGATCAGCGATACCATTATTATCCTGGTCTGCAGGAATACCATAACCGTCACTTCCAAGTACAGTACCATTAGTATTTATTCCAGTACCGTCAACAATACCATCCTGGTTATCATCGGTGTACCCCGCCTCTATGGTATCTAAACAACCATCGCCATCTGAATCTAAATCTAGATAATCTGGAGTACCATCACCGTCTGTATCAACGCTGTCATCACCCTCATAAGTATCATAAATACCATCGTTATCATCATCTAAATCAGTAATATCTTCTATTCCATCGCCATCGGCATCATTCTCACACGCACTCTTATCAGCAGCATCGAGATAATCAGCAATACCATTGTTGTTACTATCAATAGGAATACTGTAACCATCACTTCCTATAACTGTACCATTAGCAGCAATGCCAGTCCCATCAACAATACCATCACCATCGGTATCAGTATAACCCGCTTCGTTGGCATCTGTACATCCATCACCATCAGAATCTAAATCTAAATAATCTGGAATACCATCACCATCAGTATCTACCGTTTCATCACCTTCATAGCTGTCATAAATACCATCATTATCATCATCTAAATCCACATTATCTTTAATACCATCGTTATCGGCATCACCAATACAAACGTCACTGTAATTCACATCTAAGTGATCTGCTATACCGTTATTATCATTATCTAGTGGAACATTATAACCATCACTTCCAGCAATAGTACCATTGGTATTTAACCCCGTACCATCAACTTCACCATCATTATCAGCATCTGTAAATCCTGCTTCTTTAGCATCAGTACAACCGTCACCATCAGAATCCGTATCTAAATAATCTGGAATGCCATCACCATCGGTATCCACTGTGTCATCACCTTCATCAACATCCAAGATTCCATCATTATCATCATCTAAATCAGTAGTATCGTCAATACCATCACCATCAGCGTCTTCAATACAAGCTACGCTGTATGTGGCATCTAAATGATCTGCGATACCGTTATTATCATTATCAATTGGTAATACATAACCATCACTACCTGTAACTACCCCATTTAATCCGATACCTTGCCCATCAATCATACCATCATTATCGGCATCAGTAAATCCAGCCTCATTAGCATCAGAACAACCATCACCATCGGAATCGATATCCAAGTAATCTGGTATACCATCACCATCGGTATCCACCGTGTCGTCACCTTCGTAAGTATCATAAATACCATCATTATCATCATCTAAATCAGTAATATCCTCAATACCATCACCATCAGCATCAGACTCACAAGTATTTTTATCATTAGCATCTAAATGATCTGGATAACCGTTGTTGTTGGCATCACGAGGTAATGCATAACCATCACTTCCTGTCACCGTTCCATCAGCAGCTATTCCTGTGCCATCAACCACACCATCATTATCCGCATCGGTATAGCCTGCCTCATTAGCATCTGTACAGCCATCGCCATCAGAATCTGTATCTAAGTAATCTGGAATACCATCGCCATCGGTATCCACACTATCATCACCTTCATAACTATCGTAAATACCATCGTTATCATCATCTAAATCTACTGCATTATCAATGCCATCACCGTCAGAATCTAATAAACAAGCATTATTATATGCAGCGTCAAGATGATCTGCCACTCCGTTATTATCATTGTCTAATGGCGCTACATAACCATCAGAGGCGGTAACTGTTCCATCAGCTGAAATACCTACTCCATCCACAGCGCCATCATTATTATCATCAGTAAATCCTGCTTCTTTAGCATCGGTACAACCGTCACCATCAGAATCCGTATCTAAGTAATCTGGAATACTGTCACCATCGGTATCAATCGTATCGTCACCTTCATCCGTATCTAAAATACCATCATTATCATCATCTAAATCGGTTAAATCATCAATACCATCACCATCGGCGTCACCTTGACAAGCACCATCGTAATTGGCTTCTAAATGATCTTGAATGCCATTACTATTTAAATCTGCTGGTACATTGTAGCCATCACTTCCAATAACCGTTCCGTTTGAAGCTATGCCATCACCATCAATAACACCATCATTATCTAAATCGGTATATCCTGCTTCTTTAACATCAGAACAACCATCACCGTCTGAGTCTAAATCTAAGTAATTAGGAATACCATCACCATCGGTATCAATAGTATCATCTCCTTCAGCAGTATCGTAAATACCATCATTATCATCATCTAAATCGGTAGCATCATCAATACCATCACCGTCAGCATCGGACTGACATGCGCCATCGTAAAGATTATCCATGTAATCTAGAATACCGTTATTATCTCGGTCTAATGGATAAACATAACCATCACTTCCAGTAACCGTTCCGTTAGCACTAATACCAGTTCCGTCAACAACGCCATCACTATCAGCATCTGTATATCCTGCTTCTTGTGCATCGGTACATCCGTCACCATCAGAATCCGTATCTAAATAGTTTGGAATACCATCACCGTCGGTATCTATCTGATCACCACCTTCTAAAGTATCGTAAATACCATCATTATCATCATCTAAATCGGCTACATCATTAATACCATCGCCATCGGCATCAGATTGACAAGCACCATCATAAGAAGCATCTAAATAATCTGCAATACCATTGTTATCTGTATCAATAGGAGCGGTATAACCATCGCTACCAACTACAGTACCATTAGCAGCAATAGAAGTACCATCTACTAAACCATCATTATTAGAGTCGGTGTAACCCGCTTCATTAGCATCGGTACAACCGTCACCATCACTATCAGTATCTAAATAGTTTGGAATACCATCACCGTCAGTATCTACAGTATCGTCACCTTCATCCGTATCATAGATTCCATCATTATCGTCATCCAAATCGGTTAAATTATCAATACCGTCACCATCAGCATCTTCTTGACAAGCTACATCATAAGTGGCCTCTAAATAATCTTGAATACCATTATTATTTACGTCTGCTGGCACACCGTAACCGTCACTACCTATAACAGTTCCGTTCGTAGCTATAGCCGAACCGTCTACTTCACCGTCATTATTATCGTCAGTAAAGCCTGCTTCCTTAGCATCAGAACAACCGTCACCATCAGAATCTGTATCTAGGTAATTTGGAATACCATCACCATCGGTATCAATATTAGCATCACCTTCAGCGGTATCGTAAATACCATCATTGTCATCATCTAAGTCGGTGGCGTCGTCTATACCGTCGCCATCAGAATCTATTTGACAGGCCGCATCGTAAGTTGCATCCAAGTAATCAAGTACACCATTGTTATTAAGATCTAACGGATAACTATAACCATCACTTCCAATAACCGTTCCATCGGCGGCAATACCTATGCCATCAACAACGCCATCTGCATCTGCATCGGTGTAACCCGCTTCTTTAGCATCTGTACAGCCATCACGATCAGAATCGGTGTCTAAATAGTTAGGGATTCCGTCACCATCGGTATCAATAGTGTCATCCCCTTCAACGGTATCATAAATACCATCGTTATCATCATCTAAATCCACAGCATCGTCAATACCATCACCATCAGCATCATTGATACATGCTTTAGCATCATTAGGATCTAGATAATCAGCTATGCCATTATTATTAGCATCTGCAGGCGTTATATAACCATCGCTTCCAATAACTACACCATCAGCATTTACACCAAATCCATCTACTTCACCATCATCATTATCATCTGTAAAACCTGCTTCTATGACATCTGGACAACCATCACCGTCACTATCAGTGTCCTTGTAATTTGGAATACCATCACCATCGGTATCTACATTATCATCGCCTTCTGCAGTATCGTAAATCCCATCATTGTCATCATCTAAATCTATACTATCATTTACACCATCATTGTCATTATCATCCTGACAAACCAGATCGAAGTTAGCATCTAAATGGTCTAATATGCCGTTATTATCTGTATCGAGAGGATAATCATAACCATCACTTCCTGTAACCGTTCCATCGGCTGCAATTCCTGTACCATCTACTTCACCATCATTATTAGCATCAGTAAATCCTGCTTCTTTGGCATCTGGACAACCATCACCGTCACTGTCTGTATCTAAATAATCAGGAATACCATCACCATCAGTATCAGTGTTATCGCCGCCTTCAACAGTATCCAAAATACCATCGTTATCATCGTCTAAATCGGTACTATCTTCAATTCCATCGCCATCGGCATCTCCAAAACATGCCGAATCGTCTGTGGCATCTAAATAGTCTGGTGTACCGTCACTATTACTATCTTGAGGTATACCATAACCATCGCTATTGGTCACCGTTCCATCTGTGGCTATTCCTGATCCATCAACAACACCGTCAGCATCCGCGTCAGTATATCCAGCTTCAGTCGCATCAGAACAACCATCACCATCAGAATCGGTATCTAAGTAATTTGGAATACCATCGCCATCAGTGTCTATTGAATCGTCACCTTCTGCAGTATCGTAAATACCGTCATTATCATCATCTAAATCCACACTATCTTCAATACCATCACCATCGGCATCGTCAAGACATGCATAGAAATATCCGGCTTCAAGATAATCTGCAATACCGTTGTTATTGATGTCTGCAGGCTGACCATAACCGTCGCTTCCAGCAACCGTGCCATCAGCTGCAATACCAGTACCATCAACAATACCATCGGCATCAGCATCGGTGTAACCCGCTTCTGTAGCATCAGAACAACCGTCACCATCAGAATCAGTATCCAAGTAATTAGGAATACCATCACCATCGGTATCAATAGTATCATCACCTTCAGCGGTATCATAAATACCATCATTATCATCATCTAAATCTACACTATCATCAATACCATCGCCATCGGCATCATTGATACACGCATTGGCATAATTGCTATCTAGATAGTCGTCTATACCGTTATTATCAGCATCAACAGGAGATCCATAACCATCACTTCCAGCAACGGTTCCATCGGCTGCAATTCCTGTACCATCTACTTCACCATCATTATTAGCATCGGTATATCCAGCTTCTACAGTATCAGGACAACCATCGCCATCAGAATCCGTATCTAGGTCGTTGGTTATACCATCTCCGTCAGTATCGATAGTCCCTCCACCTTCAGCAGTATCATAAATACCATCATTATCATCGTCTAAATCAATAGCATCATCAATACCATCACCATCAGCATCATTTAAACACGCTGTATTATCAGAAGCATCCATATAATCCAGAATACCATTATTATTATTATCTACAGGATAAGTATATCCATCACTTCCAATAACTGTTCCGTCAGCAGCTATTCCAGTTCCATCTACAATACCATCAGCATCAGCATCAGTAAAGCCAGCTTCTTTAGCATCTGTACACCCATCACCGTCTGAATCTATATCCAAATAATCTGGGGTACCATCGCCATCAGTATCTATAGTAGCGTCACCTTCAACAGTATCTAAAATACCGTCATTATCATCATCTAAATCGGTAATATCATCTACACCATCGCCATCAGCATCATCAATACAAGCATCAGCATATGTATTATCTAAATGATCTGCTATACCGTTATTATCGGCATCTATTGGAAGTACATAACCATCACTTCCTGAAACCGTACCATCTGAAGCTATGCCTGATCCGTCTACTATACCATCTTTATTGGCATCTGTAAATCCGGCCTCTTCAGCATCTGAACAACCATCACCATCGGAATCGGTATCCAAATAGTTAGGAATACCATCACCATCGGTATCAATGGTATCATCCCCTTCATAGGTGTCATATATACCATCGTTATCGTCATCCAAATCAGTAATATCGTCTATTCCATCACCGTCAGCATCAGACTCACAAACTGCATCATCATTAACATCTAAATGATCTAGGATACCGTTATTGTTGTTATCGGCAGGATATCCATAACCATCACTACCAGAAACAGTACCATCGGCTGCAATACCAGTACCATCTACTTCACCGTCATTATTAGCATCGGTAAAGCCAGCTTCTTTAGCATCAGGACAACCATCGCCGTCAGAATCGGTGTCTAAATAATCAGGTGTACCATCACCATCCGTATCAACGGTATCATCACCCTCAGCTGTATCATAAATACCATCATTATCATCGTCTAAATCAGTAATATCATTTATACCATCGCCGTCGGCATCATCAGCACATGAACCAAAGAAATTAGAGTCCAAATAATCTGCAACACCATTGTTGTCTATGTCAATTGGTGCATTATACCCATCACTACCAGAAACGGTTCCGTCAGCGGCAATACCTGTACCATCCACTTCACCATCGCCATCAGCATCGGTATAACCCGCCTCAATAGCATCTAAACAACCATCACCATCACTGTCTGTATCCTGGTAATCTGGTGTTCCGTCTCCATCGGTATCCACACTATCATTACCCTCATCAGTATCTAAAATACCATCGTTATCATCGTCTAAGTCAGTTTCATCTTCAACACCATCGCCATCAGAATCTCCATGACAAGCCGTATCATAAGTTGCATCCAGGTGGTCAGCTAGACCATTATTATCAGCATCTGCAGCAGCAACATAGCCATCACTACCTGAAACCGTTCCATCTGCAGCAATTCCAGTTCCATCAAGAACACCATCGCCGTTGGCATCAGTAAACCCAGCTTCCTTAGCATCAGAACAACCATCACCATCACTATCTGTATCTAGATAATCTGGGGTGCCGTCACCATCGGTATCAACCGTATCGTCGCCTTCAGCTGTATCTAAAAGACCATCGTTGTCATCATCTAAATCGGTGGCATCATCAATACCATCACCATCAGCATCACCTTGACAAGCCGTGTCGTCATTGGCATCTAAATGATCAGCTATGCCATTATTATTAGCATCGGCTGGAATACCATAACCATCACCACCTGCTACAGTACCATTGGTATTGTATCCGGTACCGTCTACTTCTCCGTCATTATTAGCATCGGTATAACCGGCTTCTTTAGCATCAGAACAGCCATCACCGTCAGAATCTGTATCTAAGTAATCAGGCGTACCGTCACCATCGGTATCCACGCTGTCATCACCTTCATAAGAATCAAAAATTCCATCATTATCATTATCTAAATCGGCACTATCGTCTATACCATCACTATCAATATCTTCCAGACACGCTAATGCATAATTAGGATCTAAATGATCTGCAATGCCATTATTATCGTTATCATTAGGGAAAGCATAACCATCACCACCAGTAACAGTTCCATTAGTAGCAATTCCGGTACCATCAACTTCACCATCACCGTTGGCATCGGTAAATCCTGCCTCGACAGCATCTAAACAGCCATCACCATCAGCATCGGTATCTAAATAATCTGGGGTACCATCACCATCGGTATCTATGCTGTCATCACCTTCATAGGTGTCGTAAATACCGTCGTTATCATCATCTAAATCAACACTATCATCAATACCATCACCATCAGAATCAATTAAACAAGCTACAGCAACACCGGCTTCTAAATAATCTGCAACACCACTATTATCAACATCAGCTGCAGCTGCATAACCATCACTACCAGTAACTGTTCCATCAGCAGCAATTCCGGTTCCATCAACAACACCATCACCATCTGCATCTGTAAACCCAGCTTCCTTGGCATCGCTACAACCATCACCATCAGAATCGGTATCTAAATAATCTGGCGTACCATCACCATCGGTATCCACAGTATCATCACCTTCATCAGTATCTAAAATACCATCGTTATCATCATCTAAATCGGTAGCATCATCAATACCATCGCCATCAGCATCACCTTGACAAGCTGAATCATCGTTAGCATCTAAATAGTCTGCAATACCATTGTTGTTGTTATCAATTGGAATTGCATAGCCATCACTTCCAGCTACAGTTCCGTCTGCATTGTAACCGGTACCATCTACTTCACCATCGCCATTAGCATCAGTAAATCCAGCTTCTTTAGCATCGCTACAACCATCACCATCACTATCAGTATCTAAATAGTCTGGCGTGCCATCACCATCGGTATCCACCGTATCATCACCTTCAGAAGTATCGTAAATACCATCATTATCATTATCTAAATCGGTAGCGTCATCTATACCATCACCATCAGTATCTGTTTGACATACCGCAAAATAGTTGGCATCTAAATGGTCTGCTATACCGTTGTTATCCGCATCAATTGGGAAAGCATAACCATCTCCTCCTGTTACGATTCCATTTGCGGCTATTCCTGTACCATCTACTTCTCCATCGCCATTAGCATCCGTAAAGCCAGCTTCTTTAGCATCAGAACAACCGTCGCCATCAGAATCGGTATCTAAATAATCTGGAATACCATCACCATCGGTATCGATAGAATCGTCACCTTCGTAGGTATCATAAATACCGTCGTTGTCATCGTCTAAATCTACACTGTCATCAATGCCGTCACCATCAGAGTCTATTAAACAAGCAACAGCAACACCAGCTTCCAAATGATCTGCAACACCACTATTATCAGTATCAGCTGCAGCTACATAACCATCACTTCCAGTAACGGTTCCATTAGCAGCAATACCTGTGCCGTCCACTTCACCATCGCTATTAGCATCCGTGAAGCCAGCTTCAACAGCATCAGAACAGCCATCGCCATCACTATCCGTGTCTTTATTATCTGGGATACCATCACCATCGGTATCCACGGTATCATCCCCTTCATCGGTATCTAAAATACCGTCGTTATCATCATCTAAATCGGCAGCATCATCAATACCATCACCATCCGTGTCGCCATGACAAGCCCCATCATATGATGCTTCTAAATGATCAACAACGCCGTTATTATTGTTATCTATTGGAATTAAATAACCGTCACTGCCAGCAACTGTTCCATTTGCATTGTATCCCGTACCGTCAATTTCTCCATCGCCATTGGCGTCAGTGAAACCTGCTTCTTTAGCATCAGAACAGCCATCACCATCTGAATCGGTATCCAGGTAATCTGGCGTACCATCACCATCAGTATCCACGGTATCGTCACCTTCGTAGGAATCGTAAATACCGTCGTTATCATCATCTAAATCAGTAATATCGTCAATACCATCGCCATCAGCATCACCTTGACATACTACTGTATAATTAGCATCTAAATGATCGGCAATACCATTATTATCTGAATCATTCGGGAATGTGTAACCGTCACTGTTTGCAACAGTACCATCGGCAGCAACACCTGTGCCATCTACTTCACCATCGCCATTAGCATCGGTATAGCCAGCTTCTTTGGCATCTGGACAACCATCACCGTCAGAATCGGTGTCTTTATTATCGGGGATACCATCTCCATCGGTATCCACCGTATCATCACCTTCATCAATATCTAAAATACCATCGTTATCATCATCTAAATCTACATCATCATTAACACCATCACCATCAGCATCTTGAACACAAGCCGCGTTATCACCAGCATCTAAATGATCAGCTATGCCGTTGTTATTGGCATCTACTGGGATACCGTAACCATCACTTCCGGCTACTGTACCATTAGTGTTATATCCTGTTCCATCTACCTCACCATCGTTATCAGCATCGGTGTAGCCTGCTTCTTTAGCATCAGAACACCCATCACCATCCGAATCCGTATCCAGGTAATCTGGTGTACCATCGCCATCGGTATCAACAGAATCATCACCTTCGTAAGAATCGTAAATACCATCGTTATCGTTGTCTAAATCTACGCTATCAGCAATACCATCA